>NZ_JABDWM010000011.1:0-240124 GCF_019685295.1 Rhizobium sp. NLR22b | reverse complement strand
GTTTGCGGAGGTCTTCGTCTCGGGCCGCCTGCCGCCCGATCAGGACGACGTCGGCATAGAGTGCCCTTTCGGCAATATCTTCGTCGGCCCATGCGAATTCCGTGTAGACGTCCTGGACTTCGTAGGAGATCTCGCTTCGGTCGAGAATATCCTTGATCTCCGCAGCCTTGTCGGAGAGCGCGTCGATCTCGCGCTGGCGTTCATCAAGCCAGACAGAAGAGATGGTGTTATAATTACCGATCGTTGGTGCAGTTCCCAAGGAGATCACCAGCGCATTCAAATGCGCGCCATGGGCGCTGCAGAAGTCGATTGCGGTTTTGAGATCTTCCTCGAACTGATGAACGCTGAGGATGCTGAGTACCGTCCTGATGGTCATGTCGATATACCTCTCTGGTTGGATAGGAAAAGGATAGTCACCATCGCCCCGGGTTCCTTGACCTTCGTCAAAGCGATATCGATTTCCGCCCTGTAGGCTGCTTCTCGATTGACAGGCGTGGCCGTGGACGTCCCGATCGCGGAATTCGGAGAGGTGCAGGGCCTGTCATCGGTTAGGAGGCCGTAAATGCTGTCGACGGAACGAGACTTCAAACGGGGCGGCGAGCGGTTGCCCATTCCTTCACAAGGTGAAGTCGAAGGCAAGCTTCTCATGTTCGAAGCGATTGCCGTCACCTGTTTGCAGGAGCTTGTCGCCAAAACGGAATCGCGCCTGGTCCCGAGGCTTCGCCGGAGACTTATCCGTAATCTGAAGGAGCGGTGCGCCCCATTGAAGCTTTGCGCGGATGACGAAAAGGCAGCAGAGGAGTTCGCGCTCCAACTGTTGAACGCAGCCCTGGAAAAAGCAGAAGACGAGATAGCGGGCTGAGCGGACGCCTCAAGCGCAGGTTCGAGCGCCCAAGTCCTTGACCGTCTCATCCGCCAGTTTGCGCACGACCTTTGCGGAGACCACCCCCATTTTCGAGGAGATCCCGGCCAGTCGCGCGGTCTCTCGAGGCGCCTCGGCCAAGGCATTCTGTGCAAAGTCGGCCACGACCTCGAACGTATCGTTCAGTTCGGCACTTTCGGCGAGGTCGTCCAGGAAGGTCTCGTAAAGTTGAAGCCGACGCCGGAATGAAGTCAGTAGTTCGATCTGACAACGCAGCATCATCCGCGACGCCTCGATGTTCAGTCTGTAGGCGGCGAGGAAAAGATTTCTAGCAGAAGCAGGCAGCGCCTGCTCCGGTATCAAAAGCGCGTTATCGACCATGGCGGAATCCTCTCGTCTCGTTCAAGATTATCGTCGCGGCGAAAGATCTCGTTGATCTACATCAAGCGGACTCTGCTCACTGCAACGGCACAATCAGATGGGGTGATTGAGCAATCGCAATGACCGGGCCGCATGGGTGTGGATGGCTTCCAGGAACAGGGAGAGGGAAATGCATGCTCATGGCATATCGGGCAGAAGATCTCCGGGAGGCGGCGCCGACAAAAACTGGACCTTCGGATGATGACTTCATTGGTGACGGCTGATGCATTCCAGCGCCTCAGTCTTGCACTTGCGATCGGCATACTCGTCGGCATCGAACGTGGATGGCAAGAACGCGAGGCCCCGCCGGGCAAGAGAGTGGCGGGTATCCGGACCTATGGCCTCTCGAGTTTCCTCGGCGGCTTTTGCGGCTTCCTGCAACCTATTGCGGGGCCGATCCTGCCGACGGCCATCTTCGTATTCTTTTGCATCACGATCCTTGTCTTCAGCCGCATGCAGGCGCTGCGGGAGGGTGACTACAGCGCAACCGGCGCCATTGCCGCGATCACGGTGTTCGCGCTCGGTTTCGGAGCCGTCGTTGCAGATATGACGACGATCGCGGCGAGCGCGGTCGCAATGACGGCACTTCTGGCGGCGCGGGAGCCACTGCACGGATTTCTGCGGAAATTGACCTGGCTCGAGTTGAGAGCCGCCCTGATCTTGTTGACGATGACCGTCGTCATTCTTCCAATTCTTCCCAATGAGGCGGTCGATCCCTGGCAAATGATCAACCCCTTCGAGCTGTGGATGCTGACCATATTCGTGGGGGCGGTTTCATTTGTGGGCTATGTCATGATCCGGCTCACCGACGCCAGAGCCGGACTGCTCCTGACGGGCGCCTGTGGGGGTATCGTTTCCTCGACGGCCTTGACCCTTTCCTTTGCCCGACAGTCCAAGCAGATTCCCGCGCTCTCGCCGCTGCTTTCAGCCGGAGCGATGATGGCGGGGGCGGTATCCCTGAGCCGGGTGCTTTTGATTTGCGGTGTCATCGCACCGGCGGTGATGGCGGAGCTTGCGGCATTGCTCGGCCCGGGTGCGGCGGCGCTTGCCATCGGCGGTGGCTTGGCCGGCTTGTCGCCGCGCGCCGGTGACAGTCCCGACTTTTCACCGAAAAATCCGCTGGAGGTGAACGTCGTCCTGCGCTTTGCTCTTCTTCTTGCCACCGTCACCATCGTGACGCGGGCGGCTTTGGAATTCTTCGGAACCCAGTCGCTGGGGGTGGTCGCCTTCATCACAGGGCTGGGCGATCTCGATGCGATAACGCTTTCGATCGCGAAGCTCCCGAACCTGCCGGCGGATGCGGCTGCACAAGCCATAGCGGTTGCTGCCTTCGCCAATCTTCTTGCGAAAACAGCGCTTGCAGCAAGCGCGGGAAGCCTTGGCTATGCGGTTCGGCTCGCCATGGTGAGCGGTATCGCGGTGCTCGCCGGTGCCGCCGGCTCGTTCCTGACGTAGGCGGATGATCTCGCCGTTGGCGATGATGCTTGGCGTTCGATCGCGTTGGATCTGACGCGCCGCTTCCTATGCGAGCCTCACCACGTCAGGGAGGCGAGCGGCACTCATGCGACAAGGTCGGCTGCATGAATTCTGATGCGCCCATCGCGCTCGAAATCGCCGCGATCGAATTTCGCGCAGGCAATCCGGCTGAAAAGGCCGATGTTTTCCTGAAGCCGGCTTTCGTCGCAACGCGGCGGCTGGGCAACCTCCAGAAGGGCCTCCCTGTCGATAACGACCATCTGGTTCGTGCCGCCCGCATCCATAACCAGCAGGGCTTCCTCGCCGGACGACTTCATCATTCCACTGATCAGCTTCAAAGACATTGCTTATCTCCGGACCGGTTGATCTCGCAAACCTGCCACAACACGCGCTGCCGGGCTCCTCGGACAGGCTGCCCGGAAAACGTATGCCGGCGCGGAAAGACCAGCCTTGATACACATCAATAAAGATCGCGGAAAAGGCTTCTCAGCCAAGGCCGCTCAAGAATTCATCGGTTTCCATGAGCTCCAGCTGCACGGAAAAGCGGTCGTGCAGAAGTTCCAGCGATGCGTCATAGGTGTCGTCGGCGCTGCTGCAGACGGCGTCCTTCAGCATGATGACACGATAGCCGAGATCGATGGCGCCGAGCGTAGCGGCAAGCACGCAGACGTCCGTTTCCCCACCGGTAATCACAAGGGTGTCGACGCGTTCCGATTGCAGGATGTTATGAAGGCGGCCGTCGATCCAGGGGGAATAGGTGCGTTTGTCGAAATATCTTGCCGGCGGAACATGCGAGGCGAGCGAGGAAGCCAGTTCGACGAGGCCACGCGGAAGATGTTCGCCTGTCATCATCCACCATTTCCGGTAATAATCGCGCCATTTTCCCGGCATCGCGTCCGCATGCTGGGGTGGCACGAAACGGGTGAAGATCGTTCGGGCTGGATAGCGGCCGGCGAGTTCCTCGATCTGAGGGGAGATCCGGGCCATCCATGGAACGTGCCATGGCGTGTCTTCGGCAAACATCCGCTGCATGTCGACGCAAAGGTGCCGCCACTCGCCGATCTCGCCCATCGCATCCTCCGTTCGTCTTTGGGCGCGAACCGCTGCCCGGAGCGAAAGTTCCCGACGGCCGGAAGATCAGGAGATGGTCAGGCAATGGCTCCTGGAACGATCGTCCGTAAGGCGGCGCTGCTTTCGGGTTTGCCGAAGCAGTCGAGTTCGCGAAGCGGAACCGGTTTGGAGAAGAAGTAGCCCTGGAGGTCGGTGCAGCCGAGGGCGGCCAGAAAGTCCCTTTGATATTCGGTTTCGACCCCTTCGGCCGTCGTCGAAATGCCGAGGTTGCGGCTGAGCGTGACGATGGCGCCGATGATGGCCGCGCCGTTGGCTTTTGCGCCCAGCTGGGAAACGAAGGAACGATCGATCTTGATGCGGTCTATGTCGAAGCGGACAAGATGGCTGAGGCACGAAAAGCCGGTCCCAAAATCATCCAGCGAAATCTGAACTCCGCGGCCGCGCAGTGATTTCAGGACCGAATAGACATCCGAGCTATCCTCGATCAGCGAGGACTCGGTGAGTTCGAGCTCCAGGCGAGACGGCGGCAAGCCGGTCTCTTCAAGCACGGCGAAGACCTCCTCGGCGAAGTTGGGCCTTCTCAGTTGGGAGGGAGACACATTCACCGCCACAAAGGTGTCTCCAGGCCACTTGCAGGCAGCCCTGCAGGCTTCGCGCAGCACCCAGACACCGAGGGCATCGATGAGGCCCCCTTCCTCGGCCGCAGGGATGAAGCTGGCAGGCGTCAACAGTCCGCGCTGATTATGACGCCAGCGCACGAGAGCCTCCGCGCCAGACGCGGAGTATCCGCCCTCGGCGCGATGCACTGTCTGGTAGTAGACCTCGAGCGACCCGAAGTCCGGTCTGTTGCCGATTGGACCGGGTTGTGGAGCACCAGCCGACAAGGCCGCGCTCTTCGCCAGAACATCCCGCAATTCGTTCTTGAGGACGTCGCGCGCATTCCTGCCGCCGTCCATGGATGGCGAGTAGACGCGCCACTGACCTCTTCCGCCCACCTTAGCCTCATAGAGCGCGACATCGGCATAACGCATGAGATCGTCGGCATTGCGCCCGGCATCCGGCACGACGGTGACGCCGATCGAGCCGCCGACCCGGGCGACCGCTTCGCCCCTCAAAAGCGGGAAGGGTTTGCCGAGTTCGGCAACGATCGCTTCGCAGATGGACGGCAAGAGTTGATCATCTCTGATGTTCCGGAGAAGCAGGGCAAACTCGTCCCCGCCGAGCCGGGCAAGCGTGTCGTCCGGACGAAGCAACGCATGGATCCGCTCCGCAGCCATTCTGATGAGTTCGTCGCCGGCAGCATGCCCGAAGGTGTCGTTCACCGCCTTGAAGCGGTCGAGGTCGAGAAGCGCCACGGCCGACCGCTCGGCAGAATTGCGTGTATCGGCCAGGCACGCCTCGAACCGCATCGCGAACAAGGCGCGGTTGGGAAGGCCGGTCAGCACGTCGTGCAAGGCGAGCTGCCTGGCATGCAGCTCGCTTTTCTTCAATTCGCCGAGACTGCTTCGCAGGCGCACGAGCAGAACCGAAAACAGGACCGCTATCACCAGGGCGGCGATCGAAAGCGCCGGCATCAAGCGGCCGATCACTCTCGAACCAGGAAGATCAGGCCGCCATACGATAAAGCCAATCGGTTCGCCGTTTGCCGTTGCGTCGATCTGGAACGCAACCTCGTTTTCATCAGCGTCGGCCGTTCGCGCGAAGCGCGCGCCGTTGAGGCCTTGCTGCCGGCTCAACTCGTCGAGCGCCGCGCCGTCGAGAAACCGCACGACGATCAGGAATTGCCGCATCGGCTGTGGTTGCCCCTCGGCCGCTTCGTTGACGGCAACGACGCCCACGATCGTCGGCCGGCCTTCGAGCCGCATCAGATTGGCCAGTGCATGGTTCGAGCGGGCGGTGTTGGCCGCTCGACTTTCCAATGATGATGAGGTCCGTTCGCTGGAAGCGGTGCCGTGGTTCGCCGTCAGGCGCGCGTCTTTAAGGAGAGGCAGAAAGAGCGGTCTCATCCAGCGATAGCGCTTTTCGGTTTCGGCGTCGGTCAGCATGACCAGCTGCGCCTTGTCATCGACGACGAAGGCCTGGTCATAGCCGAATGCCGACATCGCAGTGTGGCTGATGGCACTCCCGGCCGCCGCCGTGAGAACGGTATCGAGGCTGGAGGAAACTCCGGCTGCCCGGGAGGCCGGATAAACGCCGGAGAGGTAGCCATTGCCGAACTGGCCGATGACATGCGCGACTTGATCGACCTGTTCCCTGAGGCGCGCATTGACAAGCTGGCGTTGTCGATCAAGGGCTGCCGCATCGCTCTCGGTTCCCGCCCAGAGTGCGGAAAGCACGACCAGTCCGATCGCTCCGAGTCCGCTGACAGCGATCAGGAATAGAATTCTCCCTGAAGCGATCCAGGATTGCTGAAACGAATTGGAGCTGGAAGGGACAACGATGTGCAAGCCTAAACCCCTGAACCCACCACGGGCGCATTCGTGGACGGTAACAAACAAGCGTTCACGTAGAATTAAAGGCTGGGGCGCACTATGGCGGAGACTACGTCACAAGGAGTTTCCGACGATGTTGCGTCTATCCTTTCGGACTATACTGCGCGCAGCGCTCATGGCGGGCGGTTTGGTCGTCCTTCTTGCCGCCACCTCGCCGCTGCAGCTGGCGGCGCAAGATCGTACGCCTCTGAGAGTTGCGGTCGAAGGTGCATTTCCGCCCTTCAATTACCTTGATGCAAATAACCAGCTGCAAGGCTTCGACATCGATATTGCCAATGCCCTTTGCGACGCCGGCAAGTTCGAATGCCGGTTCGTCATCGAAAAATGGGACGACATGATCCCCGATCTCGTCGCCGGCAAATACGACGCGATCATCTCGTCCATGTCGATGAGCCTGGAGCGCCGCCAGAAAGTCGCTTTTACCGAGCAATATTACACCAGCCCGTCGGTGTTCATCGCCCGCAAGGACTCGCCGATCAACGACGTCAGCCCTGCCGCCCTCAGCGGCAAAAGGCTCGGGGTGACATCGTCCACGGCGCAGGAATCCTATGCCAACCACCTCTATCCGGAGTTGAAGAAGACGGTTTTCCGGTCTTCGCCGGAATTATACAAAGGTCTGTCGGACGGGCGCGTCGACATCATCCTTGAGGATAAGCTTGCCATTTATGACTGGATCGCCAACACGAAGGCGGGAACCTGCTGCGAATTCAAGGGACCGGATCTGGTCGACGTCACCTATTTCGGCGAAGGTGCGGGGATCGCCTTGCGCCTGGATGACAAGGAGCGTCTTGCGCGCCTGAACGAGGCCTTGAAGGCCATCAAGGCCGACGGGACCTACGACATGATCAACGCCAAGTATTTCCCGTTCAGCATCCAGTAGTTCTGCCGTAAACCTCTGGCAATCGATCGGTTCAGACCGTTACGGCGCCGCGCCTGCGAAGACAGGCGCGGCGCCGTAAATCTTGTCTTCAGGCCTTGGCGTCAGGCGGCTTTCGCGACCTCTCCATGCGGATCGAGGACATACTTCGTTGCCGCGCCATGGTCGAAACTTTCATATCCAGCGGCGGCATCGTCGAGCGGGATGACCTTGGCGTTGACGATGTCGGCGATCGGCAACCGGTCGTGGAGGATCGCCTGCATGAGCTGGCGATTATATTTGAGCACCGGAGTCTGTCCGGTGTGGAAGGACTGCGCCTTGGCCCAGCCGAGACCGAAGCGAAGCGAGAGATTGCCGTGCTTGGCGGCATTGTCGACGGCGCCCGGATCCTCGGTGACGTAGAGGCCGGGGATGCCGATCGAGCCTGCGGCGCGGGTGATCTCCATCATCTGGTTGAGCACGATCGCCGGCTGTTCCCCGCCGGAATGGCCACGTGCCTCGAAGCCGACCGCGTCGATCGCGCTGTCAACCTCGTTGCTGCCGACGACCTCGGCAATCATGTCGCCGAGACGATCGCTCTTGGAAAGATCGATGGGTTCGAAACCAACCTTCGCGGCATGCGCCAGGCGATCCTTGTTGAAATCGCCGATCATGACGACGGCGGCACCGAGGATGCGAGCCGAAGCCGCAGCCGCTAACCCGACAGGACCGGCACCGGCGACATAGACGGTCGAGCCGACGCCGACGCCCGCGCGCACTGCGCCATGAAAGCCGGTGGGCAGAATGTCGGAAAGCATGGTGAGATCGCGGATCTTCGCCATCGCCTTGTCGCGATCTGGAATTTTCAGCAGGTTGAAATCGGCATAGGGAATGGTGACGTAGCGGGCCTGTCCGCCGATCCAGCCCCCCATGTCGACATAACCGTAAGCGCCGCCGGCGCGCGCCGGGTTCACCGTCAGGCAGACGCCGGTATCCTGGGATTTGCAGCAGCGGCAACGGCCGCAGGCGACGTTGAAGGGCACCGAAACGATATCGCCGATTTCGAGCATCTCGACGTCGACGCCTTTCTCGATGATTTCGCCGGTGATTTCATGGCCGAGGATCAGGCCCGGCATTGCCGTCGTGCGGCCGCGGACCATGTGCTGATCGGAGCCGCAGATATTGGTGGAGATAACCTTCAGGATCACGCCGTGCTCAATGCGGCGGCCATCGGGCGCTTCCAGCTTCGGATCGTCGATATCGCGGACTTCGACCTTTCCCGGCCGGAGATAGACGACGCCTCTATTCTTGCTCATGGATTCCTCCCATGTGTTGAATGCCTCGAACTGCAACCAATGCAGTCGACGACAACTATTCCTCCGGCCTGCCTCCTCTGCAGTCCGGTATTCAGATCGCCGCATCGGGCGATATTTCGAATTTCGCAGATAGGCGGGGACAGGCGGGATCGAGGAGAGAGTGAGCACGATAGGTCTGGCCTGTCGTTCCGATCGTCATATCCCGCCGCAATCCAGAGATCTGCTGCGCAAAGAGCTGGTTCGGGCTCCAGAACCTCCTTTCGATCCGTCTCGATCTGCGGATGTCAATCCAGCGACCGCTTTCAGGACTTCAGTTCTACCACCGCTACGGGGCAGCGCGCCGGCGGCTGGCCAGCCTCGCATGTTCATGTCGCCAGCTTAAGAGGCAGCGCCGTGAACATGACCAGAAAACCATGCCTGATCGAAAACGGCGCCCAAAAAAACGACATGAGTGACACTCAAGGCGACAGTCCGCCAAGTCGCAACGGCTTCCAGCGGAAACGATAGATTGACCTCGCGAATACGGCAGTTTTCCGGATCGCTCCGGATGATAGGATCGCAACCGTCGGGCTTCCCCTGCTAAACTCGTGGCACCTGTAATCACATCTTTTGGCCCGCGGCAGATGTCGTTTTCAATCGTGATTGGACTTCGGCTGTGACCTGAGCGAGGCTGTTTTTGGGAGCGGACCATCTATTTTTCCGGGATAGGAGGCCGAAATGGAACAGCATGCACTCGAGCAGTTGAAAACGATCGCGAAGGTCAGCACGACCTATAATCGCCTTGAAATGACGAGGCGCGAACGGCTTGAACGGTGGGCCGACAGTCTGGAACGCAGCCCCAGGCCGTTTCTCAAGACGCTTCACGAAACCGAGTATCAGCCGATTGCAGATCGGCTTGCGTTGCGGGATGACGACACTCCGATCTCTGTTGCGTTCGCTGATCCCATTCTGCGGGCGGCAGGAATGGAAAATGACAGCTATGGAGAAGCCAGGCGGTTCTTCGAACTCAGCGATGAGCAATTGCACGACCTGGTCTGCTTTTGTCATTTCGGGGAACGCGTCAGCGCTGCAACACTAGCTCGCCGCGTACGAAAAATGGCGGCTCACAAACCAGGCGGGTTTTTCGCTCAGCTTCGTGCGTTCTTTGGTAATTGAGGCCAAGGCCACCTGGAGCTGCAAAGGGCTAGCCGTGCCGCCGGGTGGAACGGCCGCCACGGCAATCGCTTGGTCGCTCATCGGCGCATGAGCGAACACTGCCTAACCCGTCGCGTCAGTGGACTGGAGGATAGGCGGCAGCTAGCCGCCTACGGCCGGCGGTCCCGGTTGAAGTCGACCGCCGTGTGCCAGAACACGGCGCCGATGATGATTGCGCCACCGAAATAGGTGGCGATCGGCGGCTGCTCGGAAAACAACAGCCATACCCAGAAGGGCGTCAGCACGATTTCCATCGTGCCGATCAGCGCCGCCTCCGCCGGCGGCATCCGCTTTGCCCCGGCAAGGAAGAGCACCAGTGCCAGCGAGAAGTTGGTCGCGCCGAAGGCGGCAAGGACGATCCAGTTGTGCAGATCGAGCGAGCCGACCGAGCCGAAGGGCGCGAAGATGACGAGAGTGAGGAAAGCGCTGACGACGGTTGGCGGCAGGCTCGGCACATCGGGGCTGATGCGCGGAATGATGATGACGAGCGCGAAGGAGGCCGTCATGCCGAGCGCCAGCAGGTCCCCCCAGCCCGTGCCGCCGCCGATCGACGAAGCGACGATGATGCCGACGCCGAAGAGGGAAACGGCGCCGGCAATCATCGTCCGCCTGGCCACTCTCTCCTTGAGGATGAGCCAGCCGAACAGCGCCGCGATGAAGGGCGTCGTCGCATAGATCATCGTCACATTGGCGACGGTGGTCATGTAAAGCGCCCCGATGAAGCATCCCTGACTGAAGGTCTGGCATGCGATCATTGCAAGTCCCGACGGATGGAAGACAGAGCGCCATTGCCGCCGCGAGATGCCCCCTTCGAGGAAAAGGCAGGGGATCAGCAGGAACAGGCCTCCGAACAACGACCGCCAGGCGATCGCCGTCCACACGTCGGTGGTCAGGAGCCGCGAGTAAACACCGCTCGCGCTCCAGGCAAGGGTCGCGGCAATGATGAGAAGCACACCCTTCTCGTGCTCGCTGCCTGCGAGGTCTCTGGCCGGATTTTCAATGGTCACGCGGATGGTCTCAATGAAGGAAGTCGAACGCCGCCCATTTCTGCGCCAGCAATTGACATTAGACAAACGAATAGTAGTGATGGCTATCATCGAGTTTTTCTATGGCTTGCCAATGCACGAGGCTATCGAAAGCGACCTTCTCAGAACCTTTTTGGTCGTGGCCGAGACGTCGAACTTCTCCGCGGCCGCGCAGCGAATCGGGCGCACGCAATCGGCCGTCAGCACCCAGATCAAGAGGCTCGAGGCGGCGATCGGCGAGCCCCTCTTCGAGCGCGGCGCCCGCGGCGTGCAACTCACGCGCCCGGGTATACAGCTCGTGCCCTATGCCCGCAGGGTCATCGATCTGCTGAACGAGGCCGCCGCGACGATCCGCAGCAAGCCGCTGGACGGGCCAGTGCGCATCGGAATTCCCGAGGAATACAGCCAGACGGTTCTGCCCGCGGCGCTTGCGGCTTTCGCTGTGCGTCACCCGGCCGTCGAGGTCACTGTCTCCTGTGATTATACGTCGCGCAACCTTGCCGCTCTGGAGCGGGACGAACTCGATCTGGCCGTCGTTTTCGACTGGAGCGACCAGACGAAAGGTGAGGTCATCTGCATCGATCCCACAGTCTGGGTCACCTCGATGGTCCACCGGCTGCACGATCTCGACCCCCTCCCCATTGCGACCTATCGCAACTCCACCTGGTCACGTGATTTTGCGCTCCGGTCGCTGGAGCAGATCGGCCGCAACTACCGCATCGCTTTCATCGCCGATACGGGATCGGGACTGAAGAATGCGCTGACCGCGGGCCTTGCCGTGACAACACTTTCCCGCAGCAGCATCCCGCCCGGCTGCCGGGAGCTGACCGCCGAAGATGGTTTCCCGACAGTTGATTCCTCAAAGGTCGTGCTCCGCCGCAGCACCTACCGTTCCACCGAAGCCATCCGCGAGCTCGCCGAGATGATCCGGGACGCGTTCCAGCCTACGTCGCCGCTGCCGATGGCGTGATGCGGCGGCGCAGGCGGCGCCGGGTCTCGGACGGGCTTTCGGAGAAACTCGCCCGGTAGCTTCTGGCAAAGGCCGAGGCCGAATTGAAGCCGGTTGCCGCCGCGATGTCGGCGAAGGAGGCCGTCGTCTCGATCACCTTGCGGCGCGCCGCGTTCAGGCGCAGCGCGAGATAATGCACATGCGGCGGCACGCCGATGCTCTGCTGGAAGAGATCCTGCAGATGCCGGGCGCTGATGCCCACCTTTCGGGCGATCCGCGCCAGGATCAGAGGCTGCTCGATATGTTCTTCCATAAGCCGCACCGCCTGCGCCACGCGGGGATCGTGCATGCGCAATCCTGGCGAGGCGGCGGAAAGCGGCTCTTCGGCATGAAAGGAGGGCTGCTCGTAGCGGAACAGCCGGCTGACTTCGAGCGCCAGCGAATAACCTTGGCGCTGCCGGATGATCTCCAGCATCAGGTCGACGGTCGGAAGCGAGCCTGATGTCGTCAGCCGCTTGCCGTCGATGACGAAACGATCCTTGACGGCCCGCACCTCCGGATAGGCGAGCGCAAAATCCTCGTAATCCTCCCAATGGACGGTCGCCGGCAATCCGTCGAGCAGGCTTGCTTCGGCCAGCAGCCATGTGCCGGATTCGATGCCGGCGATGACCGTGCGGTGGCGGGCGGCCTGCGAGAGCTGCATCTTCAGCGCCGGCGTTGCGCTTTGGTGCCAGTTGTAACTGGCCAGCACGAAAAGCGGCGTCTCCTCGCTCGTTGCCCTGAAGGTGCCTTGGGCCGGAATGGCGATATGGCTGGTGGTCGGGACCGGCGCCCCGTCCGGCGTCAGCAGCCGCCAGCGATAGAGTTCGCTGCCGGAGATGCGATTGGCGCCGCGCAGCGGCTCGATGACCGACGCGATCAGGATCAGGTTGGTATCCGGCAGGACGAGAAGGTCGATATCGAGCCGTTCCGTTGATCGCTGCAGCAAGGCCACCTCCATGAGTTCTGATAATGTATCAAGATCTTCTGAAAGTGCAAAGCATCCTCCTCGATGCTGTCGCGTAATGGAGACAAGACTGGGAGAACAAAAACATGCCTCTAGCGATGAACCGCGATGTCTTCATCACCTGCGCCGTCACCGGTGCCGGCGATACGGTTTCCAGATCCAGCCACGTTCCCATCACTCCCAAGCAGATCGCGGATTCCGCGATCGACGCCGCCAAGGCTGGGGCGGCCGTTGTTCACTGCCATGTCCGCGATCCGGAAACGGGGGCGGCCAGCCGCCGCAACGATCTCTACAAAGAGGTCACCGACCGCATCCGTTCGGCCGATGTCGACGTCGTCCTCAATCTCACTGCCGGCATGGGCGGGGACCTGATCTTCGGCGATGTCGAAAGCCCCCTTCCCCTCAATGCGAGGGGTACTGACATGGCGGGCGCCAGCGAGCGCGTCAGCCATGTCGCCGAGTGCCTGCCGGAGATCTGCACGCTCGACTGCGGCACGATGAACTTCAACCTCGGCGACTATGTCATGACCAACACGCCGACCATGCTGCGGGCGATGGCAAGCAAGATGACGGCTCTTGGCGTGCGGCCCGAAATCGAAGCCTTCGACACCGGCCACCTCTGGTTCGCCAAGCAGCTCGCCGAGGAGGGGCTGATCGAAGACCCGGTGCTGATCCAGCTCTGCATGGGCATTCCATGGGGCGCGCCTGACGATCTCAACACCTTCATGGCGATGGCCAACAATGTGCCCGAGAGCTGGACCTTCTCGGCCTTTTCGATCGGCCGCAACGCCATGGCCTATCCGGCTGCGGCGGTTCTTGCCGGCGGCAATGTGCGTGTTGGCCTGGAGGACAATCTCTTCATCGGCAAGGGCCAGCTCGCCACCAATGCGCAGCTCGTCGAAAAGGCGGTGCAGGTGGTGGAAGGCATGGGCGCGCGGATCATCGGTCCGGAAGATGTCCGCAAGAAGCTGAAATTGACGAAACGCTGAGGATATCATGACCAAGATCAGCAAGGCGGCCTGTATCGGCGGCGGCGTCATCGGCGGCGGATGGATTGCCCGTTTCCTGCTCGCCGGCATCGACGTCGATGTGTTCGATCCGCACCCGGAGGCGGGCCGCGTCGTCGGCGAAGTGATTGCCAACGCCGAAAAGGCCTATGCCATGCTGACCGGCGCGCCGCTGCCGCCGCGCGGCAGGCTGACCTTTTGCGGGACGCTCGAGGAAGCCGTTGCCGATGCCGACTGGATTCAGGAAAGCGTGCCGGAAAGGCTCGACCTCAAACGCGGCGTGTTGACGCAAATCGACGCCGCGGCGCGTCCCGACGCATTGATCGGCTCTTCTACCTCTGGACTGTTGCCGACCGATCTGCAGCGCGACATGAAACATCCCGAACGTCTCTTCGTCGCCCATCCCTACAACCCGGTCTATCTGTTGCCGCTCGTCGAAATCGTCGGCGGCGAGAAGACTTCCGGGGCGACCATCCAGGCGGCGATGGACAGACTGCCGCCGATCGGCATGAAGGGCGTCCACATCGCCAAGGAGATCGAGGCCTTTGTCGGCGACCGGCTGCTGGAAGCTCTCTGGCGCGAGGCCTTGTGGCTCATCCATGACGATATCTGCACCGTCGAGACGCTCGACGACGTTATCCGCTATTCCTTCGGCCTGCGCTGGGCGCAGATGGGCCTGTTCCAGACCTACCGCATCGCCGGCGGCGAGGCCGGCATGCGGCATTTCCTGGCGCAGTTCGGCCCTTGCCTTGCCTGGCCCTGGACCAAGCTCACCGATGTCGTCGATCTCGACGATGCGCTGATCGAAAAGATCGGCCGGCAATCCGACGAGCAGGCCGCCGGCCTTTCGATTCGCGAGCTCGAACGCATCCGCGACGAAAACCTCGTCGGCATCCTCCAGGCTCTCAAGGGGGGCCACGGCGGCCGGGGATGGGGCGCCGGCAAGCTGCTGAAGGATTTCGAGCAGTCGCTCTGGGCGCGGGGCGGCAGCGCGGCCGCGTCCTTCGATCCTTCGAAGCCGCTGCGGCTTGTCGAAACGAAGGTAAGCCCTGCCTGGGTCGACTATAACGGCCACATGACCGAGCACCGCTATCTGCAGGTTTTCGGTGACACCTCGGACGCCCTGTTGCGTCTCGTCGGCGTCGACCTTGGCTATGTCGAGGCAGGCCACAGCTACTATACGGTGGAAAGCCATATCCGCCATCTCGGCGAGGCAAAACTCGGGCAGGCGATCCATTCGACCTGCCAGGTGCTGGCCGCCGATGACAAGCGGCTGCATGTCTTCCACACTCTCTACGACACGGCGTCGGGCGAGGCTCTCGCGACCGCCGAGCACATGCTGCTGCATGTCGACAGCAAGGCAGGCAGGGCCGTGCCGGCGCCGGCCGCTGTGCTCGACAAGATCAAGGCGATCGCCGCGGCACATTCGGAATTGACGCTGCCCGAAGGCGCCGGTCGTCACGTCGGCCAGAGGCGATAGGAGGAGCGGCATGGATTTCGGTCTCAGCGAAGAACAGGAAATGATCGCCGACACGGTTCGCGCCTTTGTCGAAACCGAAATCTACCCGCATGAAAACGAGGTGGAGCGCAGCGGCATCGTCCCGCCGGAACTCGGGCGCGAGATCCAGCGCAAATGCATCGAACTCGGCTTCTACGCCTGCAATTTCCCCGAAGAGGTCGGTGGCGCCGGCCTCGATCACGTCACCTTCACGCTGGTCGAGCGGGAGCTCGGGCGTGGCTCCCTCGGGCTGACGGTTTTCTTCGGCCGACCGTCCGGCATCCTGATGGCCTGCGAGGGCGAACAGCGCGAGCGTTACCTGCTGCCGGCGGTGCGCGGCGAGAAGATCGATGCGCTTGCCATCACCGAGCCGGATGCCGGTTCCGACATGCGCGGCATGAAATGCGCCGCCCGCCGCGATGGCGGCGATTTCGTATTGAACGGCACGAAGCATTTCATCTCGCATGCCGACGTCGCCGATTTCGTCATCGTCTTTGCCGCGACCGGCGAGGAGGAAACGCCGAAAGGCATCAAGAAGAAGATCACCGCCTTTCTGGTGGATCGCGGTACGCCGGGCTTTCAAATCCTCAAAGGCTACGATTCCGTTTCGCATCGCGGCTATCACAACTCGACGCTCAGCTTCGAAGATTGCCGCATTCCTGAAGCCCAGGTGCTGGGCGAGGTGCATCGCGGCTTCGATATCGCCAATCAGTGGCTTTACGGCACCCGGCTGACGGTCGCCGCCACCTGCGTCGGTCGGGCGCGCCGCGTCTTCGAAATGGCCTTGCCCTATGCCGCCGAGCGCAAGCAGTTCGGCAAGCCGATCGGCGCCAATCAGGGCGTGTCGTTCAAGCTTGCCGATATGATCACCGAGATCGACGCGGCCGACTGGCTGACGCTTGCGGCCGCCTGGCGGCTCGACGCCGGCCTTGCCGCCGACCGGCAGATCGCTTCGGCCAAGCTCTATGCCTCCGAAATGCTTGCCCACGTGACGGATGAGGCGATCCAGATCTATGGCGGCATGGGCCTGATGGACGACCTGCCGCTTGCCCGTTTCTGGCGCGACGCACGCGTCGAGCGCATCTGGGACGGCACCTCCGAGATCCAGCGGCACATCATCAGCCGCGACCTGCTCCGGCCTTTGGGAGCATGAGCCGATGACATCTCGCCCGCTTGACCGCCTGCTCAGACCGCAAACGATCGCCGTCTTCGGCGGCCGCGAGGCGCGCAGGGTGATCGAGCAATGCGACCGCATGGGCTTTTCAGGCGCGATCTGGCCCGTCCATCCCAAACTCGACGAGGTGCTTGGACGGCGGTGTTACCGCTCCGTATCCGATCTGCCTTCTGCCCCGGACGCCACTTTCGTCGGCGTCAACAGGACGCTCACCGTCGAGATCGTGCGCAGCCTTTCGCGGGCGGGCGCCGGTGGAGCGGTCTGTTATGCATCGGGCTTCAGCGAGGCGACGGCGGAACTTGCCGACGGCGCCGAACTGCAGCAAGCCCTTTTGGAGGCGGCGGGCGACATGCCGATTCTCGGGCCGAACTGCTACGGGCTGATCAACGGTCTCGACGGCGCCCTGTTATGGCCCGACCAGCACGGCATGAAGCGCATCGAATGCGGCGTCGCGATCCTCACACAGTCATCCAATATCGCCCTCAACCTCACCATGCAGGCCCGCGGCCTGCCGATCGCCTATATGGTGACGGCAGGCAACCAGGCGCAGACATCGCTTGCCGATATCGCCTGCGCACTGATGGAGGATCGGCGCGTCACGGCGGTCGGCCTTCATGTGGAAGGTTTCGGCGACCTCTCGGCCCTCGAGCGCCTTGCCGCCATCGCCCGCCGGTCGAAGAAGCCGGTCGTCTTGCTGAAGGTGGGCAGGTCCGAGCAGGCTAAAAAGGCGGCCGTGTCGCACACCGCCTCGCTTGCCGGCAGCGATGGCGTGGCGGATGCCGTGCTCGCCCGCCTCGGCATCGGCCGTGTCCAGAGCCTGCCGGCGCTCATCGAAACCCTGAAGCTGCTGCATGTCGCAGGCCCTCTGCCAAGCCATTCGATCTCATCCATGAGCTGCTCCGGTGGCGAGGCTTCGCTGATGGCGGATGCCGCCGTCGGCCGCAGGATAGAATTCCCACCCCTGCAGCCGCAGCAATTGCCGCGTCTGCGACAGGTTCTCGGCGAGATGGTGGCGCTTTCCAATCCGCTCGACTACCATACCTTCGTCTGGGGCGATTTCGAACGCCAGACCGAAGCCTTCAGCGCCATGTTCGACGGCGGCTATGCCCTCAATCTCGTCGTCCTTGATTTTCCGCGCGGGGACCGCTGCGATGCGGCCGAATGGGCGACGACGGCGGACGCGGTTATCGCCGCGGCCTCTGCCACCGGTGCGCTGGCCGGCCTTCTGGCGACCCTTCCCGAGAACATGCCCGAGTCGATCGCCGATCGGCTGATGGCGAATGGTATCGTCGCCTTCTCCGGCATCGACGAAGCTATCATAGCGGCGGAAGTCGCCGCCGGTATTGGCAAGGTCTGGGATCGCCCGCCTCCCCTGCCGCTGCTCGACGTGCCGCCCATGGACGGCGAAATCGAGACGCTGACGGAAGCCGATGCGAAGACGGAACTTGCTGCCTGCGGCCTTCCTGTTCCCCGGGGGCTGCAGGCTTTTTCTCCCCGTGAAGCCGCCGAGCAGGCCGAGCGGCTCGGTTTTCCCGTCGTGCTGAAGGGTCTCGGCATTGCGCACAAGACCGAGGCCGGCGCCGTCGTACTCAACCTCAAAGATTCAGAGGCGGTGTCGAATGCGGCGGCGGCGATGCCGCCGAATGGCGGTTATCTCGTCGAGAAGATGATTGATCCGCCGGTCGCCGAGCTCATTGTCGGCGCCAGCCGCGACCCGGTCTTCGGATTGTCGCTGACATTGGGAGCGGGCGGAATCTTCGTCGAACTGCTCGAAGATTCCGTCATCCTGCCGCTTCCGGTGACGAAAGCCGATATTTGTGCGGCGATTTCATGCCTTAAAATCGCAAAGTTGATCCATGGCTATCGCGGACGCCGGCGCGGCGATATTGAAGCCACTATAGACGCCGTCGCAGCTACGGCAGAATATGTCGTAAAGAATGCGGTGCGCCTGGAGGAACTGGACCTTAATCCCCTGATGGTTCTTCCCGAGGGGCGCGGTGTTGTTGCAGTCGATGCTCTCATACGGCGAAGGAGGTAGCATAGTTTGAGCGACCACATTCGTACACGACGTGACGGCGCAGTACTGGAAGTCGTCATCGACCGGCCGAAGGCGAACGCCATCGACCTGGCGACCAGCCGCGTCATGGGATTGATTTTCCGGGATTTTCGCGACGACCCTGAATTGCGCGTCGCCATCGTCACGGGTGCGGGCGAGAAATTTTTCTGCGCCGGATGGGATTTGAAGGCCGCCGCCGCTGGTGATGCGGTCGACGGTGACTATGGGGTGGGCGGTTTCGGCGGGCTGCAGGAGCTGCGTGACCTCAACAAGCCTGTCATTTGTGCAGTCAACGGCATCTGTTGCGGCGGCGGGCTGGAGATCGCGCTTTCGACCGATCTGATCATCGCCGCCGAGCATGCGACCTTCGCCCTGCCGGAAATCCGTTCGGGCACGGTCGCCGATGCCGCTTCGATCAAACTGCCGAAGCGCATCGCCTATCACATCGCCATGGACATGCTTTTGACGGGACGCTGGCTCGATGTTCACGAGGCGCATCGCTGGGGTTTCGTCAACGAGGTTCTACCGGCCGACCGGCTGATGGAAAGAGCCTGGGAGCTTGCCCGGTTGCTCGAAAGCGGGCCGCCGCTCGTCTATGCGGCGATCAAGGAAATCGTGCGCGAAGCGGAAGGTTCGACGTTCCAGACTGCCATGAACAAAATCACCAAGCGGCAGTTTGCGACAGTCGACCGGCTCTATTCGAGCGAAGACCAATTGGAAGGCGTGCGGGCGTTCGCCGAGAAGCGAAGCCCCATTTGGAAAGGACGATAAGAAGGCGGCAACAACCGCAATGTTTTCCCGCATGATGCGGGCACCGGAGGTGGAGAGGAAACCGCCTGCGATCCTGCCCGGAAGTTCTGTCAACGCACCAAAGAAGGAACTGGGGAATGAACGACTATACGAAATATCTCGCAAGCCGCGTCACCGCAGGCGGGCTCAGCCGCCGCGAATTCATCGGACGCGCCATGGCGGCCGGCATCACACTTGCCGTCGCCGACAAGCTCTTCACCGAAAGCGCCGAAGCCGCCGAACCGAAGCGCGGCGGCCACCTGAAGCTCGGCCTCGAAGGCGGTGCCGCCACCGATTCCAAGGACCCGGCGAAATTCCTGTCGCAGTTCATGTTCTGCGTCGGCCGCTGCTGGGGCGACATGCTGGTCGAATCCGACCCGCTGACGGGTGCCGCCGTGCCGGCGCTCGCCGAATCCTGGGAGCCCTCGAAGGACGCGGTGACCTGGACCTTCAAGATCCGCAAGGGCGTCAAGTTCCATAATGGCAAGGAACTGACGATCGACGACGTCGTGGCGACGCTGAATCGCCACACCGACAAAAAGTCGGAGTCCGGCGCGCTCGGTGTCCTCGGCTCGATCAAGGAGATCAAGGCGGACGGCGGCAATCTCGTGCTGACGCTCAGCGAAGGCAATGCCGACATGCCGCTGCTGCTGTCGGACTACCATCTGGTCATTCAGCCGAACGGCGGCGTCGACGATCCGCTTGCCTCGATCGGCACCGGCCCATACAAGCTGACGAGCTTCGAGCCCGGTGTGCGCGCCACCTTCGAAAAGAACAAGGACGACTGGCGCTCCGACCGGGGTTACGTCGATTCCATCGAAATCATCGGCATGAACGACGCCACCGCCCGTATCGCCGCGCTCTCGTCCGGACAGGTGCACTACATCAACCGTGTCGACCCGAAGACAGTCAACCTGTTGAAGCGCGCACCCAACGTCGAGATTCTCTCGACCGCCGGCCGCGGCCATTACGTCTTTATCATGCATTGCGACAAGGCGCCGTTCGACAATAACGACCTGCGCCTGGCGCTCAAATATGCCATGGACCGCGAAACCATGGTGCAGAAGATCCTCGGCGGTTACGGCAAGGTGGGCAACGATTTCCCGATCAACAGCACCTATGCGCTCTTCCCCGAGGGCATCGAGCAGCGCACCTACGACCCCGACAAGGCTGCCTTCCACTACAAGAAGTCAGGCCATAGCGGCTCGGTTCTCCTGCGCACCTCCGAAGTTGCCTTCCCGGGCGCCGTCGATGCGGCTGTCCTTTACCAGGAAAGCTGCAAGAAGGCCGGCATCGACATCGAGGTGAAGCGCGAACCGGGTGACGGCTACTGGACCAACGTCTGGAACGTCCAGCCTTTCTCGACCTCCTATTGGGGCGGGCGGCCGACACAGGATCAGATGTATTCCACCGCCTATCTCTCGACGGCGGACTGGAACGACACCAAGTTCAAGCGCCCCGACTTCGACAAGCTGCTGCTGCAGGCGCGCGCCGAGCTTGATGAAGCCAAGCGCAAGGACATGTATCGCACCATGGCAATGATGGTGCGCGACGAAGGCGGCGTGATCCTGCCGATGTTCAACGACTTCGTGAACGCCTCCACCAAGCAGGTGAAGGGTTATGTCCACGACATCGGCAACGACATGTCGAACGGCTACGTCGCAACGCGCGTCTGGCTGGACGCCTAGCGGCAAAGGCACACGCCCTCTCGATCTTCAACGAAGCCGGGACCGTGGGAAAAAACCCGCGGTCCTCCCGACGTTTCAGCGCTAGGTCTTCACCATGACCAATCCTGCCCAAAGCAATATCCTGCCCGGCCTCCGGTTCCGGCAGCGTTTTCCGCTGCTGGCCCTCATCCTCGAGCGCTTCGTGCTCAGCATCGTCCTGCTTTTTGCCGTCTCCATCCTGATTTTCGGCGGTTTGGAGGCTCTGCCCGGCGATTTTGCCACCACCTATCTCGGTCAGTCGGCGACGCCGCAGGCCGTCGCCAATATCCGTCAGGATCTCGGCCTCGATCGCCCGGTGACGACGCGCTACGTCGAATGGCTCGGCAGTGCCGTTCAGGGCGACTTCGGCACCTCCTGGGCCAGCAAGAACTCGGTGAGCGAGCAGATCGGCAAGCGCTTGGGAAATTCGCTCTTCCTGGCGGGTTTCGCGGCGGTCATATCGGTGCCGCTTGCCGTCGGCCTCGGCATGGTGTCGGTGCATTTCCGCAACCGGATGCCCGACAAGATCATCAACGTCATCTCGCTGGCGGCGATTTCGCTGCCGGAATTCTTCATCGGCTACCTGCTGATCCTCTTCTTCGCGGTGAAGTTCGGCATGGCGACCTTTCCGGCGACGGTCTATGACAGCATGGCTTTTTCTGAGCGATTGAAGGCGATCGCGCTTCCAACGGCGACCCTGGTGCTCGTCGTGCTGGCTCACATGATGCGCATGACGCGGGCGGCGATCCTCTCGGTCATGTCGTCGGCCTATATGGAGACCGCCGAACTGAAGGGCCTCAGCGCCTTCCGCTCGATCGTTAAGCATGCCGCTCCCAATGCGCTGGCGCCGATCATCAATGTCGTCGCGTTGAACCTCGCCTATCTCGTAGTCGGCGTCGTCGTCGTCGAGGTCGTCTTCGTCTATCCCGGCATGGGGCAATACATGGTCGATGCGGTGACGGTGCGCGATATGCCCGTCGTGCAGGCCTGCGGCCTGATCTTCGCCGCGGTTTACATCTTTCTCAACATGACGGCCGATATCCTCGCGATCATCGCCAATCCCCGGCTGAGGCATCCACGATGAGATTGAGAGACATCCCCATCACCGCCTGGATCGGCATGATCGGCATCGCCATCGCCTTCATTTTCGCCCTCTTCGCACCCTGGATCGCACCCTATGGCGAGACCCAGGTCGTCGGCGACGTCTGGGCGCCTGCCGACGCGAATTACGTCTTCGGCCTCGACAATCTCGGCCGCGACATCCTCTCGCGCCTAATCTTCGGCGCGCGCACGACACTGCTGGTCGCGTCCGCCGCCACCATCATCTCCTTCTCGCTCGGCATCATCCTCAGCTTCACCGCCGCCGTTTCGCGTGGCCTCATCGACACCGTCCTCTCACGATTCAATGATCTGATGATGTCGATCCCGACGCTGATCTTCGCGCTCGTGGTGCTTGCGGTGCTGCCGCAGAATATGATCGTGCTGATCCTGGTCATGGCGGTCCTCGATTCCACCCGCGTCTATCGTCTCGGCCGCGCCGTGGCGCTCGATGTCGCGGTGATGGAATTCGTCGAGGCCGCCAAGCTGCGCGGCGAAGGCAAGCTCTGGATCATCTTCCGCGAGATCTTGCCGAATACGCTGTCGCCGCTTCTCGCCGAGTTCGGCCTGCGCTTCGCCTTCTCCATCCTGTTTCTTTCGACCCTGTCCTTCCTCGGCCTCGGCATTCAGCCGCCGGCGGCCGATTGGGGCGGCATGGTCAAGGACAACAAGGACGGTATCATCTTCGGCATATCGGCCGCGCTGGTGCCGGGCTCGGCGATCGCCGCCCTTGCCGTCTGCGTCAACCTTGTCGTCGACTGGCTCCTGAAACGCACATCCAGCCTCAAGGGAGGGCGCGGCGATGCCTGAGCTTCTTTCCGTCCGCAATCTGAAGATCGAAGCGACCAGCTATCCGCCCGGCGAACCGCCGAAGCGGGTGACGATCGTCGACGGGGTTTCCTTCGATCTCCAGAGGGGCAAGGTCCTCGGCCTGATCGGGGAATCGGGTGCCGGCAAATCGACGATCGGCCTCTCGGCGCTGGCCTACGGCCGCGGCGGCGCCGAAATCACCGGCGGCGAGGTGCGGCTCGTCGGCACCGACATTCTGGCGCTCGGCAAGAACGGCATCCGAAAAATTCGCGGCGCAAGGGTCTGCTACGTCGCGCAATCGGCCGCAGCCGCCTTCAATCCGGCGCACAGGCTCGGCGATCAGGTGATCGAGGCGTCGGTCGAACATGGGTTGATGAGCAAGGACGAGGCGCGCAAACGTGCGCTTTACCTGTTTCGTGTCCTCGGCCTGCCCAATCCGGAAAACTTCGGTGAACGTTTTCCCCATCAGGTCTCCGGCGGCCAGCTGCAGCGCGCAATGACGGCGATGGCGCTCTGCTCGAACCCCGAATTGATCGTCTTCGACGAGCCGACGACGGCGCTGGACGTCACCACGCAGATCGACGTGCTGGCGGCGATCAAACATGCGATCGAGGAAACGCACACTGCCGCCCTCTACATCACCCACGATTTGGCCGTCGTCGCCCAGATCTCCGACGACATCATGGTGCTGCGTCATGGGAAACAGGTGGAATATGGCAGCGTCAAGCAGATCATCGAGGCGCCGCGGGAAGACTATACGCGTGCCCTCGTCAATGTCAGGCAGGCCTACCGCGACGAAGCCGCCGATCAGTCGTCAGCCCTTCTCAGGATAGAGAAGGTCAGCGCCGAATATTCCAACGGCTTCAAGGTGCTGCACGACATCTCGCTGCACGTGCCGAAGGGACAGACGCTTGCGGTCGTCGGCGAATCCGGCTCGGGCAAATCGTCCCTGGCGCGCGCCATTACCGGCCTTCTGCCGCCGAAGAGCGGGCGCATCCTCTTTGACGGCAAGCCGCTGATGCCCGATCTCAAGAGCCGGCCGAACGACGACCTCAGGCGCGTCCAGCTGATCTACCAGATGGCCGATACGGCGATGAACCCGCGCCAGACGGTGCGCGACATCATCGGCCGGCCTCTGACCTTCTATTATGGCCTGAGAGGCGCTGAGAAGACCGCCCGGGTGAAGGAATTGCTCGACCAGATCGAAATGGGCAACGGCTTCATCGATCGTTATCCGGCGGAGCTGTCCGGCGGCCAGAAGCAGCGCGTGGCGATCGCCAGAGCCCTGGCCGCCAAGCCCGAACTCATCCTCTGCGACGAGCCGACCTCGGCGCTCGATCCGCTGGTGGCCGAGGGTATCCTCAAGCTGCTGCTGCGCCTGCAGGAGGAAGAGCAGCTCTCTTATGTCTTCATCACCCACGATATCGCGATCGTCCGGGTGATCGCCGACAGCGTGGCGGTGATGCATCGTGGTAAGCTGGTACGGTTCGGCCCGAAATCTCAAGCGCTGTCGCCGCCTTTCGACGATTACACCGACCTGCTGTTGAAGTCGGTGCCGGAAATGGAAATCGGCTGGCTGGAACGAGTGCTTGCCACACGGCGCATGGAAAGCGCCGGCCACTGAATGTTAATGAAGGAGTGAGCATGGCCTCGCGCGGCTTCACCACCATCGAGAATGAGTGGATTGCCCTCAAGGATGGAACGCGGCTCGCCGCGCGCATCTGGATGCCAGACGGCGCGGCAGACGATCCCGTTCCCGCCGTCTTCGAATTCCTGCCCTATCGCAAGCGGGACGGAACCAGCCCCCGCGACGAGTCGACCTATCCGGTCTTCGCAGCCGCAGGCATTGCCGGCGTACGCGTCGACATCCGCGGATCGGGGGAATCGGATGGTGTCATCGATGGCGAATATACCGAGCGCGAGCTTGCCGATGCCTGCGAGCTGATCGCCTGGATTGCCGGGCAGCCTTGGTCGAACGGCGCGGTCGGGATGATGGGTATTTCATGGGGCGGCTTCAACAGCCTGCAGGTCGCGGCACTGCGTCCGCCGGCGCTCAAAGCCGTCATCTCGATCGCCTCGACCGTCGACCGCTACAATGACGACATTCACTACAAGAACGGTTGCCATCTCTCCGCCCAGCTTTCCTGGGCGGCGACCATGCTCGGCTATCAGTCGCGCCCGCCGGATCCTGCCCTTGTCGGCGAGCGGTGGAAGGAGATGTGGCTGGAACGCCTGGCCGGCGAGCCCTTCTTCATGGAGGAATGGCTGAGCCATCAACGGCGCGACGGTTTCTGGCGTCACGGCTCGATCTCGGAGGATTTTTCGAAGGTGGAGGTCCCGGCGCTGGTGATTGCCGGCTGGGCGGACGGTTACCGCAATACGCCTCTGATGGCGGTCGAAGGCCTCGGTGAAAAAGCAAAGGCACTGATCGGTCCCTGGGTCCACAAATATCCGCATTTCGCCTGGCCGAAGCCGCGCGTCGATTTTCATGGCGAAGCGATCGCCTGGTGGAACAAATGGTTGCGCGGCGAGGACAATGGCATCGACGGGCTGGCGCAGACCCGCGCCTATATTCTCGATGCGATCCGTCCTGCCGCACGCCGCGACAGCGATCCCGGGTTCTGGATCGCAAGGGATGTCTGGTCGCCACCGCACATGCAGTGTTTCTATGTCGAGCAATTCGGCCGGCTGACGGAGGGCATGCCGATCCCGCATGCGCGCGCGCATCCCGTCCATCTCCATTCTCCGCTCGACACCGGCACGGCATCAGGGGAATATTTCACGCTGAAGCCAGACGCCGAACTGGCGATCGATCAGCGCTCGGACGATGCCGGTTCGCTGGTCTTCGATACGATGCCGCTTGCCAACGATTGCGACTATCTCGGCCGGCCCGTGCTGACGCTTGCGCTGCGCGCTCATGCAAGGGGCGGCAATCTCTGCGCCCGCCTGATCGACGTCCATCCCGACGGCACGGCGACGCGTGTCGCCTTCGGCGTTCTCAATCTCACCCATCGCGACGGCAATGCGGATCCGAAACCGCTGGTGCCGGGCGAGACGGCGTCGATCCGGCTGGTGCTCGATGCCTGCGGTTACCGCTTCCGCAAGGGCCATCGCATCCGCCTTTCACTCTCCACCGCTTATTGGCCGATGATCCTGCCGCCGCCTGAAGACGAAGGGGTCGAGATCGATATCGCCTCGCTCGGCCTGGGTTTGCCGGTGATCGGCGACCATCGCCGGATCGACATCGAGGAACCGGCCAATCCCGATCCCTTGCCGAAATATATCGAGCACGCGGCCGCGGCGACGAAGCGGCAGGTCGTTCGCGACCTCTCGGCCAACCGGACGCAGTATCATATCCACGAGGATACCGGGCTCACCGAACATCCTGAGACCGGCCTGTCGACCCGGCAATTGCGGGAGGAGGTCTGGTCGATTGCACCGGATGATCCGCTGTCGATGACCGGCATGTCCACCTGGACCTGCGACATGCGCCGGCCTGGCTGGTTTGCCCGCACGGTCGCGACGGCGCGAATTGCCTGCACCGGGACCGAGTGGATCATCAGCGCCGTCGTCACGGCTTTTGAAGATGACGTGCAGATCTTCGAGAAGGTCTTTGCGGAGAAGCGGATCGCGCGCGACCTGATGTGATCGTTAGAGGCTTTCCGGGTTAGATTGCAGCATTCTGTTGGCTCAAACGGAGTCGGATGGTCGACCGGCCGGCGCGTGTCGTAGCCCGGCTCTACGGCCAAGCCGGCCGGTCGATCAGCCGGCCCGTTTCAGCCAACCCGAAGGGCCGGGCATCTTTCCGCCAGGATCAAAGGCGATCGGCTCGGACGTACCAAGGGGTATGCCCGTCGCCAATCGCCTTTGCCCTGACGAAAACCTGCTCCGGCAGAATGCTGCAATCTAACCCGGAAAGGCTCTAAGCCGTTGCAAAATGTCTGACGGCCTCGCAAACGGCGCGGAAGCCTTCTTGCGCACCATCGCTGATGTGGCGGGCGCGCAGCCATGCATGCACCATCTGCGGCTCCTCCCGGAACCAGACTTCGACGCCTTCGGCGGTGAGCCGGGCGGCATATTGCCGTCCGTCGTCCCGCAGCGGATCGAAATGGGCGACCGTGATGAAGGCTGGCGGCAGTCCGGCAACCGAGGATGCCTTTAACGGCTCGGCGATCTCGTTTCCATCAGGCGCCTGCAGGATATCGCGGTAATAGGCGACATCGGCCGTCGTCAGGCCGGGCGCCGCAGCCATTTCAACATAGGAACCGGCATCGAGGTCGCCGCCGAGCGCGGGGTAGATGAGGACTTGGCCGACAATTCCGGTTAGTTCTTCATCGCGCGCCCGCAAGGCAAGGCCGGCTGCAAGGTTGCCGCCGGCGCTGTCGCCGATCAGCACGACCTTGTTGCTGGCGGCAAGCAGATGTTTGAGCACCGCGAAACCGTCATCCGTCTGTGCCGGCCAGCGATATTCTGGGGCCAGCCGGTAATCGACGGAAACCAGTTCCGCGCCGGCAAAATCGGCGATCTCGGCGCAGATGGCGTGATGGCTTTCCAGCGAACCGACGACGAAGCCGCCGCCGTGAAGATAGAGCAGGATGGTGCGCGTGCTGATTTTCCGTGGCCGATAACGCCGGATCGGGATACGCTGGAGCATGCCGTCCGCAAAGATCATATCCGGGGGAGCCGAGCGGTCGAAGCGGGCGCAAAGAGCGTCGTACCAATGCCGCTGCTGCTCGACCGATGCCTGGACGGCATCCGGCGGATAGAAACTATCGCAAATCTCGAGAAACTGCAGAATGCCCTTTTCTGTGGGGGCAGGCGATGGAGCGGACATGCAGGGTCCTTTCGATTTGGGACATACAGATCATGTCCCTGGCCGACTCTGACCCCATCATGCGCCTTTGCCTCGAGGGCAATCTGTCTGACCGCGACCCAAGGATGTCGCGATGCTTGCTTATTTCGCCTTGAGTTTCCAGGCTTTGCCGCTTTTCCTAAAAATCCGATAATTTTTTTATGGTCCACCCAAGGAAAGCCATTGGAGAAACGTCTCAATCCCGAAATAGCATCTTGGCTGATATCTTGGGGGTAGGTGCGCATTGGATGCGGAGCTCATAGAACGAGCGCAGGCGGGCGACCGGGAGGCCTTCGGGCAACTGGTCTCGCGCCATTATGATTTCGTCCACGCGACGGCGTGGCGATGGTCGGGCAGTGCCACCGACGCCGACGATATTGCACAGGAGGTCTGCGTCAAGCTCGGTGCGGCCATCCGCGGCTTTCGCGGCGCCAGCCGCTTCAGGACATGGCTCTATACGCTGACGCTCAATGCCGCCCGCGACCATAGGCGAAAGCTTGCGCGAGAAGAGTTGACATTCCGCGCTTATGCCGCCGAACCGCAACCGGCCGCGCCGGGCAGACATGATGACGAGCTGTCGAGCGAATTATGGACGGCCGTGCGTGCTTTGCCGGAACGGCAATGCGACGCCGTGCTGCTCGTCTATGGCGAAGGCCTCAGCCATTCGGCTGCCGCCGATGTTATGGGCTGCTCGGAGGCGACCGTGTCCTGGCAGGTGCACGAGGCGCGCAAGAGACTGAAGGCCATGCTCGGCAAGGAAGAGGTATGATGGACAAGGAACTCGAAAAGCTCTCCCGTCTCACAGCCCCGGCAGCCGATGCGGAAGCGCGCGCGCGCGCGCTTGCCGCGGCAATGCAGGCCTTCGACAGCGCGGAAAATAATGCGGCGGCAGCCCAAGGAAATGCGAAAGGCTGGCGTCCAAGCTCCATCATCAACTGGATATGGAGCCCTGCCATGAACAAGAAATTCCTCGCCGGTTCAGCTCTCGCGACGCTGCTCGTCATTCCCGCTGCCGGTTACCTCACGATCGAGCTGACCCGCAACGGATCGCCGATCGTCGACCAGACCGAGATCGCCAGCCACCTCGTGCAAAACAACATGCCGAAACCGGCCGAACCCGTCACGGCCGCGCCTCAGCTTTCCGAAGCCCCGACCGAAGAAAGCCGGCCGGCTCAACCGTCTGCCGTCAGCGGCGCCCAAGCCTTGCAGGACAAGGAGCTACAGACTGCAAAACCCGCGGCGGAGCGGCCCTCTGAATTCGATGCCGGCGAAATTGTGGCTCTCAAGAACAAGTCGGAGGATTCCGCCGCGGCACTCGAGATGGCCAAACGTGTTGCACCGGCCGCTCCTGGCATGGCCGCTCAGGGACAGTTGTTGGTCGAGCCGATGGGCGCCGTTGCCCCCTCGCCTGTTCCGCCAGCAGATGGGCGTGTGCAGATCCAGCTCGACCCCAGCCGCGAACGGTTTGCCAATGCCGCGGCAAATCCGATTAAGAGCGTGGCGACCGATCCGGTCTCGACCTTCTCCGCCGATGTCGACAGCGCCTCTTATTCCTTCGTCCGCCGGTCGTTGACGGGCGGGGCGATGCCCGATCCGCAATCGGTTCGCGTCGAGGAAATGATCAATTATTTCCCCTATGACTGGCCGCTTCCCAACAATGCCGATCAGCCTTTCAAGGCGACCGTGACGGTGATGCCGACGCCGTGGAATCACGACACGCAACTGATGCATGTGGCGATCAAGGGGTATGACATCGCGCCGGCGACCGCGCCGCATGCCAATCTGGTTTTCCTGATCGATGTCTCAGGCTCGATGGATGAACCGGACAAGCTGCCGCTCCTCAAGAGCGCTTTCCGGCTGCTGGTCAACAGGCTGAAGGCCGACGACACCGTCTCGATCGTCACCTATGCCGGCAATGCCGGGACGGTGCTGGAACCGACGCGGGTGGCGGAGAAATCGAAGATCCTCTCGGCGATCGACAGGCTGGAGGCTGGAGGCTCGACCGGCGGCGCCGAGGGCATTGAGGCGGCCTACGATCTCGCCAAACAGGCTTTCGTCAAGGACGGCGTCAATCGGGTGATGCTGGCGACGGACGGCGATTTCAATGTCGGCCCGTCGAGCGACGAGGATCTGAAGCACATCATCGAAGAAAAGCGCAAAGACGGCATCTTTCTCACCGTTCTCGGCTTCGGACGCGGTAATCTCAATGATTCCCTGATGCAGACGCTGGCGCAGAACGGCAATGGCAGCGCCGCCTATATCGACACCTTGGCGGAGGCGCAGAAGACGCTGGTCGAGGAAGCCAGGTCGACGCTGTTTCCGATCGCCAAGGATGTCAAGTTCCAGGTGGAGTTCAACCCGGAACGGATCGCCGAATACCGGCTGATCGGCTACGAGACCCGCGCCCTCAACCGCGAGGATTTCAACAATGACCGTGTTGATGCCGGCGATATCGGCTCCGGCCACAGCATCACGGCGATCTACGAGATTACGCCCAAGGGAAGCCCTGCGGTCATGAATGACGACCTGCGGTATGGCGCAGCCGGTAAGGTGCCGGCCGACAAGGCGCCGGCCGAGGCAGCGGGCAGCGGGCATCAGGGCGAGCTTGCCTTCGTCAAGATGCGCTTCAAGCGGCCCGGCGAGGACAAGAGCGCGCTGATCACCACACCTGTCGGCGCCGGGAACGCGGTCGCCACCATCGACGCCGCGCCGCAGGATGTCCGTTTCTCGGTAGCCGTCGCCGCCTTCGGCCAAAAGCTGAGCCGCATCGCCGCCGTCGATGCCTATTCCTATCAGGCGATTGCCGACCTCGCTGCGGCATCGCGGGGGACGGATCCCTTCGGCTACAGATCGGATTTCCTCGGCCTCGTCAGGCTGGCTGGCAGCCTCAGCCAACGATGAGAGAAAAGCACCGCAAAGTAGAGGCCGCCTTGAAGGGCGGCCTCGCCTGTATGAGAGCTACCCGTGCCTCGACCCGTTGGCAGTGAGATAGACCGCGTAGAGAGAGGTTGTTGCGGTGATGAAGAGGCGGTTCAGTTTCTCGCCGCCGAAGGCGACGTTTGAGACGATCTCGGGAATATGGATCTTGCCGAGCAGGGTGCCATCCGGATCGTAAGCGTGCACGCCATCGGCGGCGCTCGTCCAGATCCTGCCCTTCCGGTCGACGCGAAAGCCGTCGAAAAAGCCTGAAGTGCATTGGGCGAAAATGCCGAGATCGGTCAGCTTTCCATTCTCTGATGCGGCGAGTTTTCGAATGTGACGCGGACCGCCCGCCAAGTGCGTTCCTCCCGTATCGGCGATGTAGAGCACTGTCTCATCCGGGGAGAAGGCCAGCCCGTTCGGCTTGACAAAATCGGACGCCACCCGCTCGGTCGCGCCTGTCGCCGGATCATGCCGGTAGACGTGGCATCCGCCGATTTCCTCTTCGCCGTAGTCACCCTCGTAATCGTGGAGGATGCCGTAGTTCGGGTCGGTGAACCAGACTGTGCCGTCGGATTTAACGGTGACGTCGTTGGGAGAATTGAGCCGGTTGCCGGCAATGCGATCGGCCAGGATGGTAATCCGGCCGTCGAAATCCGTCCGCGTGACCCGGCGCGTCAGATGCTCGCAGGTAACGAGCCGTCCTTGATTGTCGACGGTGTTGCCATTCGAATTGTTGCTGGGCGAGCGGAATACCGAGGTCTGCCCGCTGGTATCGTCGTAGCGCATCATGCGGTTGTTGGGGATATCCGAAAAAACCAGATAACGCCCGGCGGCGAACCAGGCCGGTCCCTCCAGCCAGCGGCCGCCCGTCCAAAGCCGCTCGACGCGGACATGGCCGACGAAGCAGTTTTCAAAGCGCGGGTCGAGAACCTCAAAGCCCGTACCCTCGATTTCTCCGAACATGACGCTCCCACCCAAATTGTTATCGATATCATGCTGCCTTGTTTTGCAGCCTTCGTACAGAGACCCGACGGACTGTGGAACGACTCATTCCTGCAATAATATCGATTGTGCGATGATAACGATAACTTTATCGTGTCCCGAGTTGCCCAACTCGGAAGCTGTTGTGAAAGCGGGACCCAGTGAAAAACGAGGATGAGCCAAAAGACAAGCGTCTCAAAGGAGGAGACGCCCAGAAGCTGACGATGGCTGAGGTCGCCAAATATGTCGGCGTATCGGCCATGACCGTTTCGCGCGCCTTTCGGCAGGATGCGAGTGTTTCCGAAGAGACGCGCAAGCGCATCATGGAAGCCGTCGATGCGCTCGGCTATGTGCTCGACCTTTCGGCCGGCAGTCTTTCCTCGCGGCGCAGCGGCTTCATCGCGGCGCTGGTGCCCTCCATCAACAATTCGAATTTCTCCGACACCGCCCGCGGCATTACCGATGCGCTGGAGAATACCGGTCTTCAGCTTCTTCTCGGCTACACCGACTATTCCGCCGAGAAGGAAGAAAAGCTGATCGAGGCGATGCTGCGCCGGCGCCCCGAAGGCGTCATCCTGACAGGCGGTTCGCACACCGATCGCGCCCGACGCATGCTTGATAAGGCCGGCATTCCGGTGGTGGAAACCTGGGAGCTTCCGGAGAAGCCGATCAACCATGTCGTCGGCTTTTCCAACAGCGAGGCGATGTCGCTGCTGGTGCGGACGCTGGCGAGCCAGGGCTATCGGAGGTTCGGCTATATCGGCGGAACGACGGCGCGCGATACGCGCGGCAGCCAGCGGCGAAGCGGTTTCCTGAAGACCGTCGAAGAACTGGGCCTGGGACCGGGCCGGGCGATTTCCTTCGGCGTGCCGCCGATCACCATGGAACAGGGCGGCCAGGCGATCATGAGCCTGCTGGAGCGCTGGCCGGACACGGAAGTGGTTCTTTGCGTTTCCGACCTTTCGGCCTTCGGCGCGATCATGGAATGCAAGCGCAGGGGAATGAGCGTGCCGGGTGATATCGCCATTGCCGGCTTCGGCGATTATGAGATCTCGTCGATCTGTCATCCCAGCATCACCACCATCAATGTCGACTGTTACGGCATCGGCCGTCAGGCCGCCGCCCGCCTGCTCGATGCCCTGCAGGGCATCGGCGAGGCGACCGGCGACGAGATTACATTGACGGGCTACAGGGTCGTTCTGCGCGAAAGCACTGATCGCAGCGCCTCATAGCTGGCGACAATATCAGAAGGCGATCTGCACCTTCATCGACTTGCTGCGGTCGCTGGCCAGTTCGAAGGCGGCGACAGCCTCTTCGATGGCAAAAACCCCTGTCAGCAGCGGCTTCAGATCGACACGGCGCGCATTGATCAATTCGACGGCGAGCCCGAACTCCTCGTGAAAGCGGAATGTGCCGCGCATCTCGATTTCCTTGGCAACGATCATGTTCTGCGGAATGGAGACATCGCCGCCAAGGCCGAGCTGCACGAGCACGGCACGGGGCTTCAGCACCTCAAGGCCGGCGCGCACGGCCCGCTCATTGCCAGACGCCTCGAACATGACGTCGAAATATCCCTTGTCGGCGCCATAAGCGGCAAGATCGGCGGCATGCGTGGAAACATTGATCGTGCGATCGGCGCCGCTGGTGCGGGCGATGGCCAGAACGCTGTCGGTCACATCGGTCGCGACGATTTCACGGGCGCCGAGAACGCGGGCGGCAACGATCGCCAGCATGCCGATGGGGCCGCAGCCGGTGACCAGCACCCGCTTGCCGAGCAGCGAACCGGCGCGGCTTGCCGCATGCAGCGTCACGGCAAAGGGTTCGGCGAAGGCAGCCTCATGAATGGAAATGCCGTCGGCGACCTTGTGGCATTGCCAGCGCTCCGCCACCAGCCGCTGGCGGAAGCCGCCCTGAATGTGCGGCATGGGCATGGCGCTGCCGTAGAACCGCATGTTCAGGCAGTGGTTCTGCTGTCCCTTCAGGCAATATTGGCAATGGCTGCACGGCCGGCTCGGGGAAACCGCAACGCGGTCTCCAACGGCAAGGTCGGTCACGCCGGCACCCAGCGCCTTGACGGTGCCGGCGATCTCGTGGCCGAGGATCATCGGTTCGCGCAGACGAACGGTGCCGAAGCCGCCATGATTGTAATAATGCAGGTCGGAGCCGCAAATGCCGCCGGCTTCGATTGATATCTCCACCTGCCCAGCTCCGGCAACCTCCGGCTCGCGCTCTTCGACCCTGAGATCCTTGGCGGCGTGAATGACGATGGCTTTCATACCGGGATCCTCATACGACCGGAGTCGGAAGCGCGCGACCGGCAAAATACGCGGCGAGATTGTCTCTGACCAGTTTGCCCATGGCCTTGCGGGTTTCGATGGTGCCGGAGCCGTGGTGGGGTTGCAGCACGACGTTTGGCAGCGTCAGGAAGCGCGCATCGATTTTCGGCTCATTGAGGAAAACGTCAAGGCCGGCGGCCTGGATGGTGCGGTTCTGAAGCGCTGCGATCAGTGCCTCCTCGTCGACGGTCGTCCCGCGCGAAACGTTGATCAGCATGCCTTCCGGGCCGAGCGCTTCCAGCACCTCGGCGTTGATGATCTTCATGGTCGCGGCCCCTCCGGGAACGATGACGATCAGGAAGTCGGCCCAATTGGCAAGCGCGACCAGATTGGCTTCATAACCATAGGCGACATCCTGGTCCCTGTTGCGGGCGAAATAGGAGATGTCGCAGCCGAAAGCGGCAGCCCGCCAGGCGATCGCCTTGCCGATCCGCCCCATGCCAACGATCCCGACCTTCTTGCCCGAAACCCGCGTCACCAGCGGCATGGGTACGTTGCCCCACTGGCCGTTGCGGACGAAAACGTCAGCCTGCGGAATCTGGCGCGCGGTGGAAAGCAGCAGTCCGATGGCGATATCGGCGACGTCTTCGGTCAGCACGTCAGGAGTATTCGTCACGCGAATGCCGTTGGCGCGGGCATAGGACAGGTCAATGGCGTCGGTGCCGACGCCGTAACAGGAGACGATCTCCAGCTTCGGCAGTTGTTTCATCAGATCGGCGGAAGCGCCGAGTTCGCCGCGCGTCGCGATCGCGCGGATATTGCTGCCGACTTTCGAAATCAGTTCCTGCCGATCCGCGGCTTCCCACAGGCGGTGGACGCGGTAGGTCGCCTCCAGATCAACCATGTCCCACTCCGGATAGGCCCCGGCCATCAAGATTTCTACGTCAGGCATTCCGTCTCCATCCCGCATTTTGGCTGTTGATTATGTTATCGATAACATATAATTCGGAAAGGCGATGTCAAGTGAGTTTCACCTCAAGTGGCGGTATAAGCCGTCATTCGCAGCGACACCGGAGGAGTGATTTGCATGAAGAACCTGTTTGATCTGACCGGGCGGCTCGCCCTGATCACCGGCTCGAGCCAGGGGATCGGTTATGCGCTGGCCGAGGGCTTGGCGCAGCATGGCGCCGAGGTCGTCATCAACGGCCGCACGCCCGAAAGCGTCAAACGCGCAGTCGAAAGCCTCAAGGCTCAAGGTCTGTCTGCCCATGCGGCCATCTTCGACGTGACCAGCAAGGACGGCGCCAAACAGGGCATCGATGCGATTGAGGCCGATATCGGTCCGCTCGATATCCTGATCAACAATGCCGGCATGCAGTTCCGCACGCCGCTGGAAGATTTCCCGGCGGACAAATGGGAATTGCTGCTGACCACGAATGTTTCCAGCGTCTTTTACGTCGGCCAGGCGGCCGCCAAGGCGATGATCGCCCGCGGTCAGGGCAAGATCATCAACATCGCCTCGGTTCAGAGCGAACTCGCCCGTCCCGGCATTGCTCCCTACACGGCGACGAAGGGCGCGGTGCGCAATCTGACCCGCGGCATGTGCGCCGACTGGGCCAAGCACGGCCTGCAGATCAACGCGATCGCGCCGGGCTATTTCAAGACGCCCCTCAACCAGGCGCTGGTCGACAATCCCGAATTCTCATCCTGGCTCGAAAAGCGGACGCCGGCCGGACGCTGGGGCAATGTCGAGGAACTGGTGGGTGCTGCCGTCTTCCTGTCGGGCCGCGGTTCGTCCTTCATCAACGGCCATACGCTTTATGTCGACGGCGGCATCACGACCTGCCTCTAAGGGAGGTGAGATGATGAACCTCGAGAAAAAGGCACTGCCCCCGGCCGTTGTCGTCATGGGCGTCAGCGGCTGCGGCAAATCCTCGGTTGGAGAACGCATCGCTGCGCAAAACGGCATGCCGTTCCTGGAAGGCGACCAACTCCATCCGGCTGCCAATGTCGAGAAGATGGCAAAGGGCACCCCGCTCACCGACGATGACCGCCTGCCCTGGCTCGACCGGATCGGCGAGGAAATAACGGCGGCGCAAAAGGCGTCGCAGGGTTTGGTGATTTCCTGTTCGGCGCTGAAGAGAAGCTATCGGGACAGGCTGCGGCAGGCGGCAAATGGGCGTCTTGCCTTCGTTTTCCTGGAGGGATCGCGCGAGCTGCTGTTGTCGCGTATGCAGGCCCGTCAGGGCCATTTCATGCCGGCGTCGCTGCTCGACAGCCAGCTGCAGACGCTGGAGCCGCCGACCGGTGAGCCCGGTGTCGTGACGGTGGCGATCGATATGGCTTTGGATGATATGGTGGCGCTGGCTTGCGAGGGGCTGAGCGGCGTGGCCGTCAAGGGAGGAGATTATCATGCAGGATGACCACAGAGCAGATGTCGCCGTCATCGGCGCGGGTATCATGGGAGCGGCGATCGTCACGCGATTGATCGAGACCGGCCACAAAGTATCGGTTTTCGATCTCGATGCTGAAAAGGTCGCGGCGCTGGAAGCCAAGGGCGCCCACGCGGCCGCTTCGGTGGAGGATGCGGTCTCGCGGTCGGAATTCTGCGTGCTCAGCCTCAATCACGCAAACATCGTCCGCGCCGTCGTCTTCGGCGAGAAGGGTATTGCGGCGGCGGCAAACGCCGGCAAGCTGCTGATCGATATGTCCTCGATCGACCCGGCGGAGACCGCCGACATGGCGAAGCGGCTGCGTGGGGAAACGGGCATGGCATGGGTGGATTGCCCGCTTTCGGGCGGCGTGCCCGGCGCGCTCGGCGGAAAGCTGACGATCATGGCCGGTGGCAGCCCCGAGGATTTCGAGCGGGCGCGGGTGGTGATGCGGCATCTTGCCGCCAATTACACGCTGATGGGCGCCTCCGGCGCCGGGCAGACCACCAAGCTGATCAACCAGCTGTTCTGCGCCGTGCTGTTCCAGGCGGTCGCTGAAGCCGTCAAGCTGGCGGAAGCCGGCGGCGTCGATCCCGCCGCCATTCCGGCCGCCCTTGCCGGCGGCAGGGCGGATAGCCGGATATTGCAGGAATTCATGGCAAAATTCGCTGCCCGGGATTTCTCGCCGACAGGCAGGATCGACAACATGCTGAAGGATCTGGACTCGCTTCAGGCCTTTGCGCTGAAGACGAAAACGCCGCTGCCGATGACGGGAGCGGTGGTGGAGATTCACCGTCTGCTTTGCGCTGCCGGTCTTGGGCCGAAGGACTCTGCAGAGATGATGCGTCTGCTCGACGGATTTGCCGCCGACTGACCTCATTTCAGGCATGGGAGATTGTCACTTTCCGCTTGACTATTCGGGAATGTTATCGATAACATCTATCCATAACGACAGCTGCAGCTTTGGGAGGAGCCACAGTGGAAGCCAAGAGACTGCTGGAGTTCCAATCGATCACCAAAAGCTTCGGCGGCACGCAGGCGCTGCGTGACGTCTCGATCGACCTGCGCGAGGGCGAGATCCTCGCGCTGCTCGGCGAAAACGGCGCCGGCAAATCGACGCTGATCAAGACGCTGGCCGGCATCTACAAGCCCGACAACGGTGACATCTTGTTCCGCGGCCAGAGCTACCATCATCGCCCGCCGAAGCCGAACGAGCGGCAACCGGTCGCATTCATCCATCAGGATCTCGGCTTGATCGAGTGGATGACGGTCGGTGAGAATATGGGCCTGTCGCAGGGCTTCTCGATGCGCCGGGGCCTGATCGACTGGAACAGGACGCAGGCGCGCGCCAAAGAGGCCTTAAAGCTGGTCGGCTGCGATTTCGATCCGACGACGCGGGTCTCGGCCCTGTCGCGCACCGAAAAATCGCTCGTCGCCATTGCCCGCGCGCTTGCCGTCGAAGCCGACGTTCTGGTGCTCGACGAACCCACAGCGAGCCTGCCCGCCGACGAAGTCGATCGCCTGTTCAATGCGATCCGGCCGCTGAAGGAGCGCGGCGTCGGCATGATCTACGTCTCCCACAGACTGGACGAGATTTTCCGCATCGCCGATCGCGTCGCCGTGCTGCGCGACGGATGCATGGTCGGACAGAAGCCCGTCAGCGAGACCACGCCCGACGAACTGGTGACGATGATCATCGGCCGCAGCGGCGACAGTCTCTTTTCGAAGACCGAGATCAAGCCCGGCAAGGCGATCGTCAAGGTGCGCGACCTGGTCTGCGCCGGCACGAGCCCGATATCCTTCGATATAAGAGAGGGCGAGTTGCTCGGCCTTGCAGGACTGCGCGGCGCAGGCCAGGAACGCATCGGCCGCGCCTTGTTCGGCTGCGAGCCCTTCGGCGGCACGATCCTGATGCATGACCGGGCCCCGGACCTTTCAAGCCCGCTGAGCGCAATGGCGTCGGGCATCGGATTAATTGCCCGTGACCGCACGGAGGAATCCGTCGCACCATCGCTTTCCATTCGGGAAAACACCTACCTCAATCCCGGCGCTGTCGGGCGCGGGCTGTTGTCCTTCCTGTCACCGCGCGGCGAAGCCGATCTTGCCCATGCGATCGGCCATACCGTCGGCCTCAGGCCGAACGATCCGGATCTGCCTGTCGAGGCCCTGTCGGGCGGCAACCAGCAGAAGGTGGTCGTCGGCCGCTGGCTGGCAACCGGCCGCAAGCTGCTGATCGCGGAAGATCCGACCGCCGGCGTCGACATCGGCGCGCGTGCGGAGATCTACCGTCTGATCACCCAGGCGCTGGAGGCCGGTCTCGCAGTCGTCGTGGTGTCGACGGATTTCGAGGAAATCGCCCATATCTGCCACCGCGCGCTGGTTTTCTCGCGCGGCAAAATCGTCAGCGAACTGACTGGAAGGGCTCTGACGACGGAGGCGGTCATCACGGCCGCATCCGCATCGGAAGCTGCTTGAGCCATCGGGAGAACAGCCATGCAATCCATTGAATCCACGGCGCTGGAGCCGACCAAAAGCGAAATGGCCGGCTTGTCCACAGGACAGAAGATCGGGCGCCTGATCCCCGTCTACGGACTGGTGATCCTGACCGTCGGCCTGATCCTGCTCTTCTCGATCATGCTGCCGGATACGTTTCCGACGGTGTTGAACGTCCGTTCGATCGTCTCCGACAAGGCGATCATTGCGCTGCTGTCGCTCGCCGCGATGATCCCGATGGCGTCGGGCCGCATCGACCTGACGGTTGGCTACGGCATCGTGCTCTGGCACATTCTTGCCATCAGCCTGCAGACGGTCTACGGCCTGCCCTGGCCGGTCGCCGTCCTCATCGTTCTTGCGCTCGGCATCCTCACCGGCTTCATCAACGGTCTGCTGGTCGAGGTGGCGAAGATCGACAGCTTCATCGCCACGCTCGGCACGGGAACGGTGCTGTACGCGCTTGCACTTTGGCACACCGGCGGCCGGCAGGTGGTCGGCGTCCTGCCGGAAGGGTTCTACGCGCTGAACGGCACCATGCTGTTCGGCCTGCCGATCACCGGCTTCTACGTGCTGCTGATCGCGATCTGCATGTGGATCGTTCTCGAATACCTGCCGATCGGCCGTTATCTCTACGCCATCGGCGCCAACCCCAAGGCCGCCGCACTCAACGGCATTCCCGTCCGCAAGTTCGTGATGGGCGCATTCGTCACCTCGGGCCTGCTGGCGGCTCTGACGGGGGTTCTCCTCGCCTCGAAGCTGCGCATCGGTCAGGCGAGCGTCGGCCTCGAATATCTCCTCCCGGCACTTGTCGGCGCATTTCTCGGATCGACGACGATCAAGCCGGGACGGGTCAACGTCTGGGGCACCCTGATCGGCGTCATCATCCTGGCGGTCGGTATATCGGGAATTCAGCAATTCGGCGGGTCGTTCTTCGTCGAACCGCTGTTCAACGGCGTAACCCTGCTGATTGCCATCGGCATTGCAGGTTACGCCCAGCGCAAGCGCGGAGCTGTGAGGAGGATCACACCCGCATCCAAATGAGGATGTCGGCCAAGCCGGCATTTCATAACAAACAAAATGGAGGAGTGAACATGAAGCGCAGGACTTTATTGCAGGCAACGGTTGCAACCGTCGCCTTTATGCTCAGCGTGCCGGCACTGGCCGATTCCATGGCGGATGCCAAAGCGGTGGTCGAAAAGTATGCGTCCAAGGTGAGCGCATGGGATGGCCCGACGAGCGGCCCCAAGGGGGCTGCGGGCAAGAACATCGTCGTCCTTGCCGGCGACATGAAGAACGGCGGCATCCTCGGCGTGGCCAACGGCGTGCAGGAAGCGGCCGGCGCGCTCGGCTGGACGGTGAAGGTACTCGACGGCGCCGGCTCGATCGGTGGGCGCACCGCGGCTTTCGGCCAGGCCATGGCGCTGAAGCCGGATGGCATCATCATCAATGGCTTTGACGCGGTCGAGCAGAAGCCGGCGATGGAAGCGGCCAAGGCTGCCGGCATCCCGATGGTGTCCTGGCACGCCGCCTCGGCCGTCGGTCCGGTTGCCGACGTCGGCGTCTTCGCCAACGTCACCACCGATGCGATGGAAGTATCGAAGTCCGCGGCAGACTGGGCCTTCGCCGATGCCGGCGGCAAGCCGGGTGTCATCATCTTCACCGACTCCACCTATGCGATCGCGATCGCCAAGGCCGACCGCATGAAAAAGGAGATCGAGGATCTCGGCGGCACGGTGCTCGAATACGTCGATACCCCGATTGCCGAAACCTCGCAGCGCATGCCGCAGCTCACCACGTCGCTCCTGCAGAAGTACGGTGCGAAATGGACGCATTCGCTGGCGATCAACGACCTCTATTACGACTTCATGGGCCCCTCGCTCGCCTCGGCCGGTATCGCCGGCGACGGAAAGCCGGTCAACGTCGCTGCCGGCGACGGTTCGGAGAGCGCCTATCAGCGCATCCGCGCCAAGCAGTTCCAGGCCGTCACGGTCGCCGAGCCGCTCAACCTCCAGGGTTGGCAACTCGTCGATGAACTGAACCGCGCCTTCGCGGGCGCCCCGTGGTCGGGCTATGTGTCGCCGCTCCACGTGGTGACCAGCGCGAATGTCGAATTCGACGGAGGGCCGAAGAACAGCTTCGATCCCGATAACGGCTATCGCGATCAATACAAGAAAATCTGGGGCAAATAAGCCTTCCCACGGGCGTATCGGAGGATACGCCCTCCCCGCCTCCGCACCACCATCAATCCAGCTCCGGCGAGTTTTGGAAAAGAGAACCCATGATTATTCGTTATGCTTTGTTTGAAGGCGAAATCCATCCCGGCAGAGAAGAGGAATTCCGCGATTTTGTCAGGCAGCGGCTCGTTCCTCTATGGACGAAATTTCCCGGAGCCGAGGAAGTCCGGGTGTTGGATGGAATGGAGCGTGACGAGGGCGCTCCGGTCTATGCCATGGCGCTTGCCATTCGTTATCCCGATATGGATGCGGTGAATGCAGCACTTCTTTCCGATGTGCGGTTCCAGAGCCGCGAGGTGACGGGTGAGCTTCTGAAGCTCTTCACCGGGAAGGTGCATCACCACGTCTTCTCTGCCAGCGAATACCCGCCGCGCGCTGCCTGACACCATGGCGAGCAGCCGTGTCTCGCCCGCGCCAGATGATTGCAAAGGTAGCAAGTCGTTCCAGGCAAATGGCAACGCGGCATTGGTCAGCGATTGGGAAGAGTTCTGATCGCCTGATCTTTCATCAGCTTCTGCCCGAAGCATAAAGCGACGAAGGGCAGCATTTGCTGCCCTTCGCGTTTTCAGCTATGCGCGGGCCGTCGCCCTGGCCGGAAGCAAGGCGTTGACCATGATTGCAACCGCGATGTTTGCCGCAAGCGCCAGCAGCCCGGTATAGACGGTGAAGGGTTCGCCGCCGAGGCTGATCAGATGCAGAGGCTTCCAGCCGGCATCCCAGACCAGGAAGGTGCCGCCGCAGAAGCCGACGAACCAGCCGGCAAGCAGGCCGGGTGCGCGGAACCAGTTGGTATAGAGGCCGAAGACGAGCGCCGGGAGCGTCTGCAGGATCCAGATGCCGCCGAGCAGCTGCAGGTCGAGTGCGAATTGCGTCGGCAGGAAGATGATGACGAGAAGCGCGCCGACCTTGACGACGAGCGACGTCACCTTCGCCACCTTGGCCTCGCCCGCATCGCTGACTTTGGGATCGACATAGGCTTTCCAGAAATTGCGGGTGAAGAGGTTGGCTGCGCCAATGCTCATCACCGCCGCCGGCACCAGTGCGCCGATGGCGATCGCCGCAAAGGCGAAGCCGGAGAACCAGCCCGAAAACAGCGTCTTGAACAGCGTGGGAACGACGTCGTTCGCACTGTCGAGCTTCAGGTTGGCAGCGTGCCCCATATAGCCGAGCAGCGCCAGCAGGCCGAGCAGCAGCGTATAGGCGGGCAGCATGATCGCGTTCTTGCGGATCGTCTTGCCGCTGTTGGAGGCGAAGATGCCGGTCAGCGTATGCGGATACATGAATGCTGCGAGCGCCGAACCGAGAGCGAGTGTGGCATAGGCGACATATTGGTTGCCACCGAGCAGCAGATTACCGGAGCCCTTGGCCTGGAAAGCCGCATCGGCTGAGGCGAAGACATTCGCATAACCGCCGAGCTTTGATGGGATCAGCGCGACCGCTGCGATCACCACGATATAGATCATGATGTCCTTGACGAAAGCGATCAGCGCCGGTGCGCGCAGGCCCGCCGAATAGGTGTAGAGCGCCAGCACGATGAAGGCGATTGCCAGCGGCAGTTCGCCATGCAGCCCGAGCCCCTTCAGGACCGCCGTCATGCCGACGAGCTGCAGGGCGATGTAGGGCATGGTGGCGATGACGCCCGTGGCCGCGACGGCGAGTTCGAGACCGCGCGATCCGTATTGGCCATGGACGACGTCGGCCGCCGTGACATAGCCGAAATCCTTGGCGCGTTTCCACAGGACCGGCATGACCATGAAGACGAAGGGATAGACGACGATCGTATAGGGTAGCGCGAAGAAGCCGTAGGCGCCGACCGTGTAGACCAGCGCCGGCACGGCGATCACGGTATAGGCTGTATAGAAATCGCCGCCGACGAGGAACCAGGTGATCCAGGTGCCGAAGTTGCGGCCGCCGAGGCCCCATTCATCGATATGGGCGAGGGTCTCGGGCTTGCGCCAGCGGCTGGCGACGAAGCCCATGACGGTGACAAGGGCAAAGAAGAAGATGAAGACGGCAAGCGCCGTGCCGTCGATGTCAGTCGTCATGGCGAACGCTCCCATAGGCGATCCAGGTCAGCGTCGCGGTGATCGGCACCCAGAGAAGCTGATACCAGTAGAAGAAGGGAAAGCCGAAAAGCGACGGCTCACGGAGATTGTAGAATGGCGGCCAGAGCAGCCCTATGTACGGAATGATCAGCAGCCAGAGCGCTGCCTTGCTACGTGGTTTTTCCATGTCGGATACCTTTCAGGCGACGCGGGCGGCGATCGCCATGTTCCAGTTGTCGGCGTGGAAGGCGGGTCTGTCAGCCGGCGGCCGCGGCGAGCCCGGTTCGGATCGCTCGACCTTCCCGGCCGATCGAAGGCTGATGTAACGCATATGAATTCCTCCCAACGACTGACACTTGGCCAGCCGCGGATGGAGTCCTATGGCGTCGGTTTTGTCCTCACAAGATGGGCGCGGGGCCGAAATGCCGGGGCCTACCCAGAAGTGGGTAGGCGCGGATTTCCGCTGATTTTCGAGACGATACCGTGATCGAGCGCATAGCGGATGAGGCCGGCCGTGGTGGCGATGCCGAGCTTCTTCTTGAGGTTCTTGCGGTGCGTTTCCGCCGTCGCGGCGGTTATTCCGAGCGCTTCGGCGATCTCCCTGTTGCTGCTGCCGGCAACGATCAGCCCGAGAATGTCGCGCTCGCGAGGCGTCAGGGGATCACTGCCCTCTTCCGCGCGTTCGCCCATCAGCGCGTCGAAGACACCCGAGGAGAAATAGGTGCCCCCCGCAGCCACGGTGTCGATAGCCGAGACAATCTCGTCAGTCGAAACATCTTTGAGCACGTAACCGGCAGCGCCATGCATGACCGAGGAGGAGATATATTCGCGGCTGTCATGCATGGAGAGCATGACAACACGGGCCTGGGGAAGCTCGCTCCTGAACAGTTCGATCGCATCGATACCGCTGAGTTTCGGCATGTTGATGTCCATCAGCACCACCTGCGGCTGGACCTGCCGGGCGATGTCGAGACCCGTTTGGGCAAGCCCTGCGGTGCCGGCGACTTCGATATGATCGAAGGTTTCGAGCACGGCTTTCAGCCCGTCCAGCACCAGCGGATGGTTGTCGATCAGGAGCACCTTGATTTTCCGGCGTTCGGTCATGCGGCTTCCGCCTGCTTGCCGACGGGCAGATTGGCCGATCTCGGCATCATCGCCGTCAGCGTCGTGCCGGACTCGCTGCTGTTGATAAGCAGCAGGCCGCGGAAGTGGGCCATCCGCTCCTGCATGTTGCGCAGCCCGAGCCCTGATTCGCCGTCTGCGCCGTCCTTGCTGCCGTCGAAGCCGGTGCCGTTGTCTGAAATCGTCATGCGGGCGCGGCCGCCGTCGCTCCAGAGCTTCACCGAAAGCTTCGAGGCGCCCGAGTGCCGCTCGACATTGTTGAAGGCTTCCTGTGCGACACGATAGAGGGCGGTGTTGGCCTCGGCTTTCAGCGTACCGGTAAAGCCTGAAGCGTCGATATCAGTCTCGATCCCCGTGCGCTCGGCGAAATGATGACAGAGCGCCTCCAGCGCGGCTGTCAGGCCGAGATCGTCGAGCACGCGGGGGCGCAGATCGTGCGACAGCCGCCGGATTTCCTTGATGGCGCCGTTTAGCGCCTCGACACCACGGTCGATGGTCAGCGCTGCATCATCGACGTTGGTCCTGACCTTGCGGCCGGCGAGATCCATCGCATAGCGCACCCCGAGAAGATTCTGGGAAATGCCGTCGTGCAGCTCGCGGGCGAGCCGCGCGCGTTCTTCCTCCTGGGTATCGATGACCCGCTGCGTCAGCTCCTTGAGTCGGCCGTCGGCCATACGGCGCTCATGGAAGGTCAGCAGCATGCAGGTCGTGAAGACGACGAGCACCGAAGGTACGGCAATCAGCGCGACGATGACGAAGGTTCGTCTGATGTTGGCGCGCATCACGGCGTTGGCGGCCGCACTCTGGGCAAAGACATCGTCGAGATAGACGCCGGTTCCCACCACCCAGCGCCATTTGTCGAGGCTGACGACGAAGGAGAGCTTGTCGGCAACCTGCCCGGTCGAGGGTTTCTGCCATTTATATTGATGCAGGCCGCCGCCGGCCTTTGCCGTGGCGATCAGCTCGGCAATGACCTTGTCGCCGTCAGGATCGGTAAGATCCAGCCAATTCTGCCCATGCCGGAAGCTCTGGCGCGGATGAACGATATTGTTGCCGTCATAGTCATAGACGAAGATATAGCCGTCCCTGCCGTAATCGAGCGAGGTCAGAATTTCAGCCACCTGCTGCTTGGCGGCTTCGTCGTCGGGACCGGCCTTATCATAGATCGCTTGGATGGCGGACAAGGCAAGATTGGTCAGGTTGAGGATTTCGGTTTCCTTTGTCTTCAGCATGTTCTGCTCGAACGTGTCGATGCTGTTCTTTGCGAGATTTGCCGATTGCCAGGTGATGAAGGTGGTGATCGCGAGGATCGAGATGACGAGCGGAACGATCGCCAATGCGATGATCTGGTGTCGTAGCGTCAACGGTCATTCCTCCCAAGGATCTGCGCCCGGAATTATGCCCTTTGCCCGATCTGAGTCCAGTCGCTTGCCCGGGCGCGATCCTATTCCAGCGGCACGAACAGGCCGAGCTTGACGTCGCGCAGCACGACATTGGTGTGCATGCGGCGGATCTGCGGATTGTCAGCCATGATGAGGGCGGCGATATCGTCATAATGCTCGACGTCGCGGGCGGTGACGATCGCGATCAGATCGACCGCGCCGGTGACGTAATAGACCTGCTGGATATGATCCTGTTTTTCCGCCCAGACGCGGAACTTCGCCAAGGCGTCGTAATTGTCCCGCTCGATCTCCATCCCGACGATGAACACCATCGATGTTCCCGTCGCCTTCCGGTCGAGGACGGCGACCTCCGCTTTGATGATCCCTTCCTCGCGCAGGCGCTTCAACCGCCGCTGCACGGCCGAGACCGACAACCCCACCCGTTCGGCGATCGTTTCGGCCTTCAGCTGGCAGTCGCGCTGAACGATATCGAGAATGTCACGATCAAAACGATCCAGCTGTTCCATTGTCCAGTCCATTTCGGCGTTTCGCGGCTCATGCGTTCTGCCTGATTTGCCGCGTGAGAAAGATTATTTTGCACATTAAATGCAGAAGAGGCAGAAATTGCGCGAAAAAACCGCGCAACTTTATCATTATCCTTCGCAAACTCATTTCAGCCGGACCCATGCATGTCGGATCAGTCCATTCCTGCTCTTCGCGTCGAAGATCTTCATAAAAGCTTCGGCTCGCAACAGGTTCTCAAGGGTATTTCGGCTACGGCCCATAAGTCTGACGTCATCTCCATTATCGGCTCGTCCGGTTCTGGCAAGAGCACCTTCCTCAGATGCATCAATTTTCTGGAAACGCCGGATCGCGGCCGCATCGCCGTGAACGGCGAGGCGGTCGCTCTGAAGACCGGTCGCGGCGGACGGCTGCAGCCGCAGAGCTGGCGGCAGATCGAGCGGCTGCGAACCGGGATCGGCATGGTCTTTCAGAGCTTCAATCTCTGGGCCCATCGGACCGTGCTGGAAAACGTCATCGAGGCGCCGGTGCATGTCATGGGCGTTTCCAGGCGCGAGGCGATCGAAAAGGCGGAAGCCCTGCTGCACAAGGTCGGGCTCTTCGACAAGCGTGATGCCTATCCCGCCTTTCTCTCCGGCGGCCAGCAGCAGCGCGCGGCGATCGCAAGAGCGCTCTGCGTCGATCCCGCCGTCATGCTGTTCGATGAGCCGACATCGGCGCTCGATCCCGAACTGGTTGGCGAGGTGCTGAAAGTCATCCGCGATCTGGCGGAAGAGGGCCGGACCATGCTGATCGTCACGCATGAAATGCGCTTCGCCCGCGACGTCTCGAGTCGCGTCCTCTTCCTGCACCAGGGTCGGATCGAGGAGGAAGGCACGCCGGAGCAAGTCTTCGGGGCACCTGTCAGCGCCCGCTGCCGGGAATTCACTCGTCTCAGCGCCCACTGAACCGCCATCGAGCCATCACCACAACACGAACCAGGAGAATCCTGCGAATGAAACTGCTCCCCACGCTTTTTGCCGGCGTCGCATTTGCGCTTTCCGCCGTCGCGGCACAGGCCGACGTCCGCTTCGGCGTCATGAACGAATCTTATCCGCCCTTCTTCGCCAAGGACGCTTCGGGCCAGTGGCAGGGATGGGAAATCGATCTGATGAATGCCGTCTGCGAAGAGATGAAGGAGAGGTGCTCGATCGTCGAGATCTCTTGGGATGGCCTCATTCCGGCTCTTGAGAGCAAGAAGTTCGACGTGATCTGGTCGTCGATGTCGAACACCGCGGAACGCTCGAAGGTGATCGACTTCACCGATAAATACTACAACACGCCGAGCACGCTGATCGGCCCCAAGGATCAGAAGCCGGGCGCCACGGCAGAGGACGTGAAGGGCAAGACCATCGGTATCCAAGTGTCGACGATCCAGTCGGAATATTACAAGAAGCATTTTGCCGACGTCGCCGAGGAAAAGACCTACCAGACGCTCGACGAGGCTTTCCAGGATCTCGCCTCCGGCCGCATCGATTACGTCTTCGGCGATTCGCTGGCGCTTGACGCCTTCCTGAAAAGCGATGCCGGCAAGGATTGCTGCGCCAACATGGGCGATGTCGCCGACGACAAGGAGATCCTTGGGGCTGGCGTTTCCGGCGGCCTGCGCAAGGAAGATACGGAGCTGAAAGCCAAGCTGAACAAGGCGATATCAGCGGTTCGCGCCAACGGTCAGTACGACGCGATCACCAAGAAGTACTTCGACTTCGATATCTACGGCGCGAAGTAAGCACTTCTAGAGATGGCGACCGCGCAACAAGGCATTCTGGACCTGCTGTCCCCCTATCCTCCGGGATGGGGCGGCGTTCTCTTGGCAGGTGCAGTCTCCACGGTCGCCATCTCGGCCTGCGCCTTTGCCGTCGGTCTGCTGCTCGGCACGGGCGGCGCGCTGGGAAAGCTTTCGGGCAATCCAGTGCTCCGCCTGCTGCTTGATTTCTATACCACCGTCATTCGCGCTGTTCCCGAGCTGATCCTGATCGTCGGGCTCTATTATGCCGGCACCGACGGCCTCAACCGGCTGCTGGCGGCTTTCAATCTGCCGCCGCTCGAGGTGAACGGTTTCGTCGCCGCCGTCGCCGTGCTCGGCTTCGTGCAGGGCGCCTATATGACCGAGGTGCTGCGCGGCGCGATCCTCGCCATTCCCGTCGGCCAGATTGAAGCCGCCAAGGCTTTCGGCATGGGACCGGTGCTGCGGTTCCGCCGCATCCTGCTGCCGGCGCTGTTGCCGAACGCGCTGCCGGGGCTTGCTAATTTGTGGATGTCGGTGACCAAGGATAGCGCGCTGGTCGCCGTCGTCGGCTATCAGGAACTGGCGCTCGCCACCCGTCTCGCCGGGGCAAGCACCAAACATTACTTCGTGTTTTTCCTCGCCTCGGCTCTTCTCTATCTCGCCATCACACTCGCTTCCAACGTCGTCTTCAAACTGATCGAAGGGCGGGTGCGGCGGGGACAGCCGCGTCTGGCCTGAAGAAAGCGCGCCATGAGTTTCACCTGGATCTCCTCCTATTGGCCGCTGCTTCTGACGGGCGCCTGGCAGACCGTAGCGCTGCTGGTCATATCAGTGGTGCTCGGTTTCGTGATCGCCATCGGTCTCGCTTTCGCACAGGTCAGCGGCGGCAGGCTGACGCGGCTTGCCGCCCGCGGCTACTGCACCTTCTTCCGCGGCACGCCACTGCTGATCCAGCTTTGGCTCCTCTATTACGGGGTCGGCTCGCTGCTGCCGATGATCCCTGGCATCCGCCAGAGCCTGTTTTGGCCGATCCTGCGCGAGGGGTTTTTCTTCGCTTCCGTCAGCTTCACGCTGAATTATGCGGCCTATGAGGCCGAGGTGCTGCGCGGTGCGCTGCTTGCCGTTCCCAAGGGCGAGCTTGAAGCCGGTCGGGCCTTCGGCCTGTCGCCCTGGAAGCTAACCCGCCGTATCTGGTTGCCGCGCGCCATTCGCATCGCCCTGCCGACCATTGCCGGAGAGATCGTCATGCAGCTCAAGGCGACGCCGCTCGCCTTCACCGTGACGGTGATGGATCTCTACGCCGTCGCCAACAAGGTTCGCCAGGACACGTTGCTCGTCTACGAACCGCTCATCGTCGTCACCCTCTTTTATCTCGCCCTGACCGCCGTTATCGCCCGCGTCTTTCGAGGTCTCGAAGCGCAGGTGCCGGTTCGCCGCTAGGCGGAAGCTCGCCACTTTATTTTGAAAAGCCCGCCGCCGATGACGGCGCGACAGCCTGGATGGAGACTACCTCATGAGCACAACGCGAATTCTCGATGGCGGCATGAGCCGCGAGCTTCTGCGGCTGGGCGCCGAACTGAAGCAGCCGGAATGGTCGGCGCTGGCGCTGATGAATTCGCCCGACATCGTGCGGGAGGTACACAGGGAATTCATCGCCGCCGGCTCTGAGATCATCACGACGAACAGCTATGCGCTCGTGCCCTTCCATATCGGTGAAGACCGATTTCAGCAGGAGGGGCCTGCTCTGATTCGCCTTGCCGGGCGCCTGGCGCGCGAGGCTGCCGATGCCGTGACCGGCCGGAGAGTGCTGGTCGCCGGCTCGCTGCCACCGATCTTCGGCTCCTACGAGCCTGAGAATTTCCAGCCTTCCCGGGTGCAGGACTATCTCAAGGTGCTGGTCGAAAACCTCGCTCCCTTCGTCGACCTGTGGCTCGGCGAGACTTTGAGCCTGATTGCCGAGGGCGAGGCCGTCCGCGAGGCAGTGGCGGCATCGGGCAAGCCGTTCTGGATTTCGTTCACACTGGCGGATGACGAGGCGGCGACCAGGGGCGGCGTGCCTAAACTCCGCTCCGGCGAAAGCGTCGAGGAGGCGGCTTCCTGGGCGGTGTCGTCGGGTGCTGAGGCTTTCCTGTTCAATTGCAGCAAGCCGGAGGTCATGCAGCGCGCGGTCGAGACGGCGGCACGGGTGTTCCGGGAGAGGAATGCGCAGATCGAAATCGGCGTCTATGCCAATGCCTTCGAAGGAGAAACGGGCGAGGCAGCCGCCAATGAAGGCCTGCACGATACCCGTAATGACCTGAACGACGACGCCTATTCGCGCTTTGCCTGTTCCTGGGCCGAAGCGGGTGCCACGATCATCGGCGGCTGCTGCGGCATCGGCGCTGCCCATATTCATCGCCTCGGCAGGACGCTTTCGCGCTGAGGCGATATCTTGGCCGCGGGTGACGGTCGCCGTGCCGCCGCTCAGCCCTTGATTGTTTCGAGCATATTCATGTGATGATGGCGCAGGTCGCCCATTCCGCCTCGGCGACGGGCGTCTGTCACTTCTTTCGCGAAGCTTGCCGTTCACCCATTCGCGGTGGCTTGGGGAGATCTGATGGGTCACGCAAAGCGGAGCGGCCGTGGCTTATCGTCGATGGATGGGTTGATCGCTGCGACCGCGGTTGCTCACGATCTTGCCCTAGCGACGCGCAACACCAGGGGCTTCGAAGGTTTTGGAATCGAGCTCGTGGATCCATGGGTCGGGTGAAACGCTGTTAGGGCAACATCTCCATCGAGACGGGCGAGCGCATCTTCCATGTGCCGGTGCAGCGATATTACGAGCAGACGAAGATCAGCCCAAAGTTGGGCCGCCGGCCGGCGGAAATCGAAATCGTAATGTGCGAAGATGGCCTGAACTCGAAAGGCCCCTTGCACAGCGGCGTTCATTTCTGGACGTATCGCCCGGCTTTCGCGGTCGATCGTCGAAATCGCTAAGTAAGAAATTGCGCAGACATTAATGCGCCCTAAGGAGACTTCGCCGGCGATCTGGATCGATCTCACCTCTCCGAGTCCAATCACGGTCCATTGACCCGCTTGAAGTTTCCCCGTTTCCGCTCAAAGCGATGCACCGCCCGACACTCGGGCGCTGTTTTTCGCCAGTGACGCGATGATCGCGTTAAGTCGCTGAGATTGTTTTCCGCGTCGACCAATGCCGCCTCTGCGGTCGTCAGCCGCGAGCCCTCCTACGGCGCCGTGTCAGATAAGCTCTTTTGGATAGATATTCGCCGTGCCCTAGGGGGTTACAGTCTCCGCCCGAAATGACGGAGATGGGGCATGCGTCACAATAATCGCAATCCGCAGAGATCAGTGCTGTTCGAGGCGCCGGGGTTGCTCATCGGCGCTCTCGCATTTGGCGCCGCCGGCGGCTGACTGTCAGCGACTTGCTCGCCTTATGGAGCACTTCAGGCCGCTCCGGACAGTCGTTCAGGATCAAGGGCAACATCCCCATCGAGACGAGCGAGCGCATCTTTCATGTGCCGGTGCAGCGATACTACGAGCAGACTAAGATCAACCCCAAGTACGGAGAACGGCGGTTCCGCTCGGAATTCGGAGCTTGGGCCGCTGACTGGCGGAAATCGAAATCGTAGTGAGCGGAGAGGACAACACGCCATCGCACACGCCGCTCGTCAACACCAGTAACGACTGGTGCGAATAAATCCTCAATAAGAGATCGATGCACGGAACCTTACCGATCCTATCTTATTGTATTAGCAGGAAAGCACGGGTGTTCCTCCTGTGCGATCCGTGTTGCAAGACTTGCCCCGTTTCGGCGGGGCTTTTTTGTCCGGCATCGTACCGGAACTGCATTGGGACAACGAAGTTGACTCACCGGATCGCGGGCGAGAGGTAGTAACTTCGGATCGCACATGCCTTTCACCTAGCGATCCACCCCATCCAAGAGTTGGGTCGTGCGGAGGCAATTTTCCCGTCCGCTCCCAAGCGACGCTCCGGACGGCCCGACACTTTCGACGATCTCACCTCATTTCACGAAGCCATCGGCAAACGAATAATAAGAACTGCCCCAGCTGTGCGGCCGGAGCTGTCTTCATTCCTCTATCCCATTTGCGAGTTGCTAACGGCTGCCCGCAAAGCATCCGTCAATGCAATCCAAATAGGTTCAGCAGTTGCTCACGGTGGCGGACGAATTCCGTCGCGCTGCGGTCGCGGGGTCGGGGCAGATCGATGTCGATCAGGCGCGGCTCGGCTCCTTTTTCCCGTGGCAGGATCAGGATCCGGTCGGCGAGATAAATCGCCTCCTCGAGATCGTGCGTGACGAGAATGGTCGTCACATCCTCATCGCGCCAGATCCGGGCGAGCTCCTGTTGCATGCCGATCTTGGTCATCGCGTCGAGCGCACCAAGTGGTTCGTCGAGCAGCAGGATTTCGGGCTGGACGACAAGTGCGCGGGCGATGCCGACGCGCTGCGCCATGCCTCCCGAGAGCTGCCGGGGGTAGGCGGCTTCGAATTGCTGCAGGCCGACGAGCTTGACGTAGCGGCGCGCCCTCTCCCTCGCCTGTTGACGCGTCAGACCTCTCGTTTCCAGGCCGAATGCCACGTTGTCGAGTACATCAAGCCAGGGAAGAAGGCGCGGCTCCTGGAAGATGACGGCGCGTTCGGCGCCGACTCCTCGTATTGCCTTGCCGTCGACGAGCACCTCTCCGGTATCGGAATCCTCAAGTCCGGCCAGAACCCTGAGCAGGGTCGTCTTGCCCGAACCGCTGGCGCCGACGATGGCGAGGCTTTCGCCGGAGCGGATATGGAGATTGATATCCTTCAGAACCTGCAGCGGTTTGCCGTTCAGCTTGTAGGATTTGGAGAGGCGACGGATCGTCACCTCCCCGCGGCGAATGTCCTCAGCGACGCTCATCACGCCTCCTCAATTGCTCGCCGGTTTGGCGTCGGCCGTATAGAGGATGTCCTTGGCCGCCAGTTGGCCCTGCTTCAGTTTGCCTTCGCGAACCAGCACGTCGATCCAGAACTGGATGTCGCGCTCGACCGGGAGACCGCCGGCGCGCACGCCGTAGCCGCGGAAATACTGTGCGATATCAGCGTTCTCGCCGCGTTCGGCTAGCGCCTTGGCCAGGATCTTCTTGGTTTCCTCGGGATGCTCGCGGGCATAGTCGAGGGCGTGGGCCGACTGTTCGACGAAGATTTTCGAGGCTTCCGGATGTTGCTTGATGAAATCGCGGCGCAGGACGACGAAGCCGCCGGCGATGTCGCCAAGTACGTCGGTATCGTCGAAAACCGGGCGCAGGCCGCCGTTCTTCAGCGCTGCACCCTCGAAGGTTGTCTGCCAATAACCGAAGGCGGCGATATCGACCTGCTTGGAGCGCAGTACCTGTTCGAGCTGCGGCCCGGGAACGACGACCTGGTTGGCGGAGTCGCTCGGCAAACCGACCGAATGCAATGCCTCGCGGATTGTGTAGTCAAGATGCGCGCCGAGCGTGTTGACCGCGATGCTCTTGCCGACGATGTCCTTGATCGTTTTGATCGGGCTGTCTTCCAGCACGTAGAAGGTCGACTGCACCTCGTCATTGATGCCGTTCGACGGATAGGCGGCGACGAAGTCGTTGCCGCCGATAATCGAATTGAGGACGGCGGAGGTGGCGGCGCTGCCGATCTCGACATCGCCGGACGCCAGGGCGATGAGAGAGGCCGGTCCGCCCTGGGCATAGCCGACATTCTCCAGTGTGATGCCCGTGCCGTCGAAATAGCCGAGTTCGGCGGCAAGTTCATGGGCGGCAAGACCGCCCTGGCTAGCGAGGTAGCGCAGCTTGACCGTGTCGGTGGCTGCGGCCGGCGTGGCAAGACCGAGAGCGATCACAGCCGGCAGAAGAAGATTGCGGGGGTGGAATGTCATGGAATATCCTTTCGGAAGAGGAGATTTGCGGGAAGCGGGTTACGTGCTCGGCTGAGACCAGCGGCAGAGACGGCGCTGCAGGAGAACGAGCAGGGCATTCGCGGCAAGCCCGAGGAAGGCGAGCAGCAGGATCGCCGCAAACATCAGCGGGATCTGGAAATTGTACTGGGCGTTCATCACCTGAAAGCCGATGCCCTTGTTGGCGCCGATCATCTCGGCAGCGATCAGCAGCAGAAGCGCCGTAGTCGCCGAAAGTCGCAAGCCGACGAAAATCGCCGGGACGGAGGCCGGCAGAATGACGCGGCGAAAGACGGTCAGCGGTCCGGCGCCATAGGTGCGAGCCATTTCGATGAGCTTCTTGTCCACTTCCTTGACGCCGCCGATCGTCGAGAGCAGCACGGGAAACAGTGTCGCCCAGAAGATCACGAAGATCTTGGAGGTTTCACCGAGCCCGAGCAGCAGGATGAAGACCGGATAGAGCGCCAGCGCCGAGGTCTGCCGGAAGAGCTGCAGGATCGGGTCGAGCGCCTGTTCAACCAAACGGAATTGGCCCATGAACAGGCCGAGCGGAATACCGACAACGACCGCGAAGGCGAAAGCGGTTCCGGAGCGCTGCAGGCTGATGGCGATGTCATCGAGCAAGGCGCCATTGGCAAGATTGGTCCACAGCGCCGACAGGATCACGTTCAAGGGCGGGAAGACGGCGGGATTGATCCAGCCTCTGGTGCTCGACACCTGCCAGAGCACGAGGAAGCTGATGAGCAGACCGTAGCGCGGCAGAAATGCCGCGAGCACTCCGCGCACATTGGAGACCAGAGGAGAACTACTGCCTTTGCTGCTTTTCAGACGGTCGAAGCTTCTCGGAAGAGCCTGGTTGATCTCGTAGGCCATGGATTTCTCCTCACTCCGCTGCCTCAAGGACGGTGCGTCCGGCAGCCCAGCGGTTCGTCGGGAAAGGCAGGCCGAGGTTTTCCCGGAGCGTCTTGCCCTCGTAGGCCGTGCGGAACAGGCCGCGGCGTTGGAGTTCCGGAATAACCAGATCGACAAAGTCCTCGAGCGCCGTTGGCAGCCAGGGTGGCAAAATGTTGAAGCCGTCGGCCGCTTCGTTCTCGAACCATGTCTGCAGCGTATCGGCGATCTGCTCTGCCGTGCCGACGATGGTGTAGTGCCCTCGGGCCGAGGCGATCCACTGGTAGAGCTGGCGGATGGTGAAGTTGTTTTCGTCTGCGATCTGACGGATGAGTGCCTGGCGGCTTTTCATGCCTTCCGTCGGCGGTGCGGGCGGAAGAGGCCCGTCGAGATCGTAGCCGTGCAGGTCGAGCGTGCCGCCGGTGAGGCCGTTGAGCAGGCCGATCCCGTCTTCTTCGAGGATGAGCGAGGTCAGGCGATCATACTTCTCGCGTGCCTCCGCCTCGGTCCTGCCGACGAAGGCGGATACGCCGGGCATGACGAGGATATGATCGGGATTGCGGCCGAGGCTGCGGGCGCGTGCCTTGATATCGCGGTAGAACTCCTGGGCGGTTTCGATATGCTGGTGGGCGGTGAAGATGACTTCGGCGGTTGCTGCGGCAAGTCCGCGGCCGTCTTCCGACTGTCCGGCCTGCACGATAACGGGATGCCCCTGTGGCGAGCGCGAGACGTTGAGTGGGCCGCGCACGCTGAAATGTTCGCCGCGGTGGTCGGTGTCGTGCAGCTTCGCCGGATCGAAGAAGACGCCGGTCTCCTTGTCGCGGATGAACGCGTCGTCCTCGAAGCTCTCCCAGAGTTTGCGGACGACATCGACATGCTCGGCGGCGCGGCGATATCGTTCGGCATGCGGCAGCTGCGTTTCACGGTTGAAGTTTTGCGCGGTGAGATCGCCCGTTGTGGTGACCACGTTCCAGCCGGCACGGCCATCCGAGATCAGATCCAGCGAGGCGAACTTGCGGGCTGTCGTATAGGGCTCCTCGTAGGTGGTCGAGGAGGTCGCGATAAAGCCGAGGTGAGTGGTGAGCGGCGCAAGAGCGGAGAACAAGGTGACGGGCTCGAAGCCGGCCACGCGGGCGTTGCCGCCTTCACGCGCTCCGCCGAAACCGACCGCCAATCCATCGGCCAGGAAGTAAGCATCGAAGAGGCCGCGTTCGGCCGTGAGTGCCAGCTGCTTGTGAAACTCGAAACTGGTCGCACCGTCGACCGGCTGGTCGGGATGCCGCCACGATGCAACATGCTGTCCACCGCCAGGAAGAAATGCCCCAAGCCTGATTTTGCGCGTCATTTGCGTCCTCTCCGTTCACCGGCGACAGCCTGTCTTGCCAAGCAGCAAGGCAGAAATACCTGTCGCTGAGAACATCAGAATACGTACTCTATAAATTTAATAGAGAAACTTCATTCCGTAGTTTCGGTAGAAGGGCGAATAGATTTGCGGGATTGGACTGAATCCCGAAATCAACATCGAAGCGCAGAACAACACATGGCCTGTCCTGCGGCGGCTCTTCGACATGCAACTGTGATTTAAGGAAGCACACAGCGCGTTAAGGGAAGCACGCTGAGCGGTGCGGCTTCCTTCAGCAAGTCACGCCGGCGGTGTTCGTGTCCGGGGTGTCAGCCCCGTTTCGGCCTGGCCGGGGCATGCTCCAGGCCGGCGGCGGCCTTTTTCAGGCAGTCGAGGTAGCGGTCGCGGTTGGCGATGCCGTCATCGCGCGGCGTGACCAGGCAGAGCGTTGCGGCCGCATGACCCTCCTCGCCCCGCACCGGCACGGCAAAACAATGGGTAAAGCTGTCGACGATGCTGTTGAAGGTGAAGAGACCTTCTCGCTCGGCCTGGCGGACCTCGACGATGAAGCTTTGCGGATCGAGCCAATCGCCGTTCGGCAGACGAAAATCCTGCGACGGGATGAAGTTCAGGATTTCCTGATCCGACAGATGCGCGACGAGCAGACGTCCGGAGGCAGTCCACGGGATCGGCACCGACTGACCGATATCGGTCGAAATGCGGAATGGCCGCGCGCCTTCGCGCATGCGCACGACCGTATATTTATTTCCGTCCAGCATGCAGAACTGCGCCGTCTCCCGCGTTTCGTCGGCGAGCTGCTCCAGTGCGGCCTCGCATTCGCGGGTGAAATCGAAATGGTTTTCATAGGCGGCGCCGAGGAAATAGAGCTTACGGCCGAGATAGACGCGCCCCTCGCCGCCCGTGAATTCCAGAATGCCATTGCTCAGCAGCAAGTTGACGAGCTCATAAACCGATGAGCGCGGCGCGCCGATCTGCGCTGCGATTTCATTCGGCTTCAAAGCCTGCCGCTTCTGGCGCAGGAAATCGAGGATTTCGAAGGCACGGTCGAGCCCTCGGGCACGCTTGCCGATTGCTTCGTCCTGAATTGCGTCCATTGCTGTCGATCCCAATTTCTGTTTGGCCAAGCTTTTCAAACCCTCTGCCGCATCTGTCAACCAATCCTGTTGTTCCCGGCCGCGAAAATTTTTTTCATCCCTCTTGCGAGGCGGAAAAATCGGCATAAGATCGGCCGTCCGTTATTTAGAGCATATGTACGTTATAGTGGACAAAAACAGATGGCAAGCGCTAACGCTGCCACATAAAAGGGGATCGACATGAAAAATTCTGAAAACAGCATTTCTGCCTCGCGTCGCCGCCGCCTTCTCGCCGGCGCTGCCGCCGCTGCCGCCCTTCTCGTTCTTTCCACCGGCTCGGCCTCGGCTGCGGCCAATTGCATCAAAGGCGACAGGAAGGCGCCTTTCACCATCGGCTGGGCGAACATCTATTCGGTGCCGACCTGGATGAAACAGACCGAAGGCACGATTACGGCCGAAGTGGAGGAGTTGAAGAAAGCTGGTCTGGTGAAGGATCTGATGATCACGGATGCGCAGGGCAATGCCCAGACGCAGATCCAGCATATCCAGTCGATGATCGACGCCAATGTCGACGCCATCGTCGTGATCGCCGGTTCCTCCACGGCGCTCGACCGCGTCATTTCCGACGCCTGCGACAAGGGTATCGCGGTGGTGAATTTCGACAGCCTGGTCAATACCGACAAGGTGACGGCGAAGATCAACACCGATTCCAACGAATGGGGCGCGACGGCTGCCAAGTGGATGGTGAGCCAGCTCGGCGGCAAGGGCAAAATCATCGTCATGAACGGCCCGGCCGGCATCTCGGTGAGCGACGACCGCCGCAAGGGCGCCCAGCCGGTTCTCGATGCCAACCCAGGCATCCAGGTGATCACCGAGACCAACACGGAATATAATGTCGCGCCGGCACAGGAAGCGATGACAAGCCTGCTTTTCGCCAATCCGGAAATCGACGGCGTGCTGTCGCTCGGCGGCGCCTTGTCGGCCGGTTCGGTTCTCGCCTTCGAGCGCCAGGGCCGGGACCAGGTGCCGACGACAGGCGAAAATGCGAGGCAGTTCCTCGAACTCTGGAAGGAAAAGAGTCTGAAGGGCTGGGCGACGATGCAGCCCAACTGGCTCGGCGCGCTTTCCGTCTATACCGCGGTCCAGGCGCTGCAAGGCAAGGATGTCCCGGCCTTTGTCAAGGTGCCGCTGCCTGTTATCGACGACAGCTCGATCGGCGGCTATCTCGCACGCGCCGACAAGTTCCCGGCCGACGGCTATATCTACTCGGACTACGACAAGGCGCTCTTCGACAAGCTGTTGACCAAGTAATCCGCGTTGGGGACGTCGTCATGACGGAAGAAAACCCGCTGCTGGAAGCCCGGCAGGTGTTCAAGGGATTTTTCGGCAATCCGGTTTTGAAGGGCGTCGACATCGCCCTTCTGCCGGGCAGGGTTCATGCCCTGCTCGGCGAAAACGGTGCCGGCAAATCCACCCTGATCAACCTCCTGTCCGGCGCCCTCCAGCCCGACGGCGGGTCCATTCTTGTCGACGGCAAACCCGTCGGGCGTTTCAGTCCAGCGGCGGCGCGGAAAGCCGGTATCGCCGTGGTTCAGCAGGAGTTGAGCCTGACGGCCAGTCTCTCGATTGCCGAAAATATCGGGCTCGGCGCCTTTCCGCGCTGCTTCGGCCTCATCGATTACCGAGCGCTTCGCCGCGGCGTGCAGGCGATGTGCGACATGGTGGGGCTCACCGAGCCGCTCGACATGCCGGTTGCCGATCTCGCGCTCGGCCGCCGCCAGATGGTCGAGATTGCCAAGGCGCTGTTCCGCAAACCACGGGTGCTCATCCTCGACGAGCCGACCTCGTCGCTCTCGGGCCATGAAGCCGGCATTCTCGCCGGGCTGATCGAGACACTCAGGGGTCGCGGCATGGCACTCCTCTATATTTCCCACCGCCTCAACGAGGTGCAGGCGCTCTGCTCGCATGTCACGGTGCTGAAGGACGGCGGGGTCACAGCGGATCAGTCGCTCTCCGGCATCGACGGCGAAGGGCTGGTGCGTCTCATGGTCGGCCGCGAGACCGGCGACCTGTTCCCGCCGCGTGGCGCCACTGCGCCCGGCGTCATGCGCATCGGCGTCAAAGGCTTTTCCGCCGGCATGGTGCGCGACATCGCCTTCTCCGCCCGCGCCGGCGAGATCGTCGGCATCGGCGGGCTTGTGGGTCAGGGGCAGGAAGACCTGCTGCTTGGCCTCTACGGTGCCATTCCGGCGGCAGCCGCCCGAGCGGAAGTTTCCGGCAAACCTCGCCTGCCCGCTCACGTCGGCGAAGCGAACGCGGCTGGCATTGTCTATGTCCCAGCCGATCGCAAGCATGAGGGGCTGGTGCTGCCGCATTCCATCGCCTCCAATCTCATCTTGCCCTCGCTCGGACGGCTTGCCGCCAAGGGCTTGCGCAACCGGACGGCGGAAACCGGTCTGGTCGCCGATCTCGCCCGCCGGCTGACGATCAAGGGTGATACGGCCCGCCCGGTGCAGGCGCTTTCCGGCGGCAACCAGCAGAAGGTGGCGCTCGCCAAATGGCTGCCGCTCGATCCGTCCGTTCTGCTGCTAAACGATCCCACCCGCGGCGTCGACATCGAAACCAAGCGGGAAATCTATCTGATGCTCCGCGCCTTCGCCGCCGAGGGGCGGCTCGTCATTCTCGCCAGTTCCGACACGCCGGAGCTCGTGCATCTCTGCGATCGCGTCCTGGTTCTGCGCGAGGGGCGCGTCGCGGCGGTGCTGTCGCAGGATGAGATCAGCGAAGCGGCGATCGTCGGTGCTGCCATGGGCGTCACCGCCACGGCGCAGGGAGAGGCGGCATGAACACCGATTCCTCACCCCGGCTCTACCCCTCGATCCAGATGCGCCGCAATCGCGGCCTCTCCGGCCTCTACCTTGTCGTTGCCGCCTTTCTCATTCTCTATGCGATGCTCTTCCCGGGCATCCTTTCGGTCGGCGGCTTCTCGAAGTTCACGCAGAACTGGTTCCCGCTCGCACTCGTCACCATGGCGCAGGCGCTGCTCATGCTGAACGGCGGCATCACGCTGGCGATCGGTCCGCTCGTCAGTCTCGGCGCTGTCATCGCCGCGACGACGATGGAAGGGGCGCTCGGCGTGTCGGGCGGCATTCTCGCGGTCGCCGCCGCCGGCCTTGCGGTCGGCGCCGCCACCGGCGCCATCGTCACCTATCTGAGGCTTCCTGCGATCATCGTCACGCTCGCCGGCTCCTTCATCATCAGCGGCGTGGCGCTCATCCTGCTGCCGCGGCCGGGCGGCGCCATTCCCGACTGGCTGTCGACGGCGCTGGCCGGCCATACGCCCGTCGCCTTTCTGATGCTGGTGGTGGTTCTGGCACTCTGGAAGCTTTTTCTCGCCACCCCGCTCGGCCTCGGCATCTACGCGGCCGGCGACAATCCGGTCGGCGCATTCCGTTCCGGCGTCCCGGTCGAACGGGTGAAGGTCACGGCTTTCGCGCTCTCCGGTCTGCTGGCAGCGCTGACCGGCCTCTTCGTCGCTGCGCAGACCGGCTCCGGCGATCCTGTCATCGGCACGCCCCTCACGCTGAACTCGATTGCCGCCGCCGTGCTTGGCGGCGTCGGCTTCCTCGGCGGCAAGGGCACGATGCGCGGAGCGATCTGCGGCAGCCTGCTGCTCTCGGTCATGATCAACGTCATGTTCTTCCTCGGCTTCCCGCCGGTGGCGCAATATGTCGCTCAAGGCTTGATCATCGTCGGCGCGGTCGCCGTTCCGGAACTTCTCGGCGCGTGGAGGGCAAGACGATGAACATCATCAGATCAGCATTCCGCAACCCGCCGCTCCTGACCTTTCTTCTGGTGGCGCTCGTCTGGTTCGTTGCAGGCTTCACGCTGCGCGGCTTCGGCGCCTACGGCCATTTGCGCTACCTCCTCGAGCTCGCCGCCGTGATCGGCATTGTCGCCGCCGGGCAGACGTTGGTTATTCTGATGGGCGGCATCGACCTTTCCGTCGGCGCGGTGATCACGGTCACGACGATCCTGTTGCCGCTGATTTCGCCGGTATGGGATCCGACCGGCCTTGCCGGCATCGCGTCAGCCCTTGCCATTGCCACCTGCATCGGCTTGATGAATGGCGCAGGTGCCACCTATCTCCGCGTCCCGCCGATCATCATGACGCTTGCGATGGCGACCTTCCTGCAGGGCCTGCTCGTCATCGTCGCCGGCGGCAGCGCCGTCACCGTCAGCAATCCCGCCGTCATCCTGCTCGGGCAGGCGCGGCCGCTCGGCATTCCCTCGGGCATCATTCTGTGGCTCGCGGTCGCGGTCGTCGTCCTGCTGCTCGTCCACCACATGCCGATTGGCGCCCGTTTCCTGGCGCTCGGGGCGAACCCGCTGGCCGCCCGGCTTTCCGGCGTCAGCGTCACACGCAACACGCTGATCGCCCATACACTGTCGGGCTTTTTCGCCGGCCTTGCCGGCATTCTGGTGCTCGGCATGAACCGGCAAGGCTATGTCGGCATCGGCGATCCCTATCTGCTGACCTCGATCGCCGCCGTCGTGCTCGGCGGCACCTCGATCCTCGGCGGCCGCGGCACCTATGCCGGGACCATTCCGGGAGCGATCCTGATTGTGACGGCGACGGCGCTGATCACCGTCGTCAACGCCTCGCCCGGCTGGCGGTCGATCATGTTCGGCACGCTGATCCTCGCCCTTCTGCTCGTTTCCGGCCGCGAGACGCGCCGATGACGGGACGCTATGATGGGCCGGTAATCGACCCGCACCACCATCTCTGGGACTTGGGCCTGCAGCGTCATCCCTGGCTTCAGAAAGCGCAGGTATCAGGTGAAGAGATGGTGTTCGGGAGCTTAGCGCCGATCCTGCGCGACTATGCCATCGACGATTACCACGCCGACGCGGCGCGCCAGAATGTGGTTGCGACCGTCCATGTCGAGGCCGGCTGGTGCGCTGCCTATCCGCTGGAGGAGAGCCGTTGGCTGGATGGGCTCGACCGCAGCTCCGGCGTGGCGCGCCGTTATGTCGCCGGCTTAGCCCTCGACCGGCCGGACGCCATGTGCCTGCTCGAGGCGGAAGCGAAAAATCCCAACGTCGTCGGCATCCGCGATATTCTGAGCTGGCATCCCAATGTGACCAAGAGTTTTGCGTTGCGTCCGAATCGCATGAGCGATCCCGCCTGGCGAGCAGGCCTTGCCCATCTCACGCGGCTCGGGCTGGTCTTCGACCTGATGCTCTATCCCTGGCAGATGGCTGAAGCGCTCGAGCTCGTACAGGCTTTTCCGGCGACGCTTTTCGTGATCAACCACGGCGGAAGCCCTGCCGACAGGACGCACGAGGGCATGGCGCTCTGGCGCCGCGGCCTGCGGGCGCTCGGCGGAGAGCCCAACGTGCGGCTGAAGATTTCCGATCTCGTCGCCTACGACAATGATTGGACACTCGAAAGCCTGCGACCGGTGATCGAGCATTGCCTCGATTGTTTCGGGCCGGCACGTTCGATGTTTGCGAGCGATTTTCCGGTCGCAGGCTTGCACGCGTCTTTCGACGAGATCTATGAGGTTTTCCGTACGGTCGCCTCGCAGCTCTCCCAGGACGAGCAGCGCGCCCTGTTCTTTGTCACCGCCAACGACACCTACCGTCTCGGCATCGCCGACCCGTCCGACGCCCGGAGGGGCTGCCATGTCTGAGCTTCATGCTGCGTGGGAAAACGTGCTGATCGACGAGCGGGTGCGGGGCTTTCCGCCGGGCCATCCGCCGCTTTCGCTCTCGGAAATCGGCAAGCAGGGATGGAAGCCTTATGACGGCAGGATGGCTCTACCGCTGATCTCGCTCGACCGGCAGGCCTTCTCAGCCAATGTCGAACTGATGATGGCCTATGTGAAAAGCCACGGCGCCGAAATTGCGCCGCATGCCAAGACGCCGATGTCGACGGTGCTGGCAGAGGCGCTTGTGACGGCGGGGGCCTGGGGCACGACGGTTGCCGATATCCGCCAGGCTGCCGTCCTGCTGAAGGCGGGACAGCGCCGCCTCATCCTCGCCAACGAGATCGGCGGGGCGGCGGCGGCCCGACGGCTTGCGGCTCTGCTCGGCCAGTATCCCGATGCGGAACTTCACGTCTTCGTGGATTCGACAGCGCTGGTCGAAGCGCTCCGGTCGGCGTGGCGAGAGCGCATGGACCTGCCGCCTCTTGGCCTGCTGGTGGAGCTCGGCGCCGGCCGGGCCGGCGTCCGCAGCGCCGCTACCGCGGAGGCGGTTCTCGAGGCAATTCTTGCCGCGGAGACGTCCACCTTCCGGTTGAGTGGCATCGCCGCCTATGAAGGTGCTGCCGCGACCGCTGATGCGGCGGAGACGACGCTTCGCATCGAGGCTCTGATGGCGATGACATCAGATTTTCTGCCGAAGGTGCGCGCCCGCACGAGCACCGACCGGGCGCTTCTTGTGACGGCCGGCGGCTCGGTGTTTTTCGATCTCGTGATCGCCGGACTTTCGGCCGCGGTTGCGGCCGATCCGGCCTGCCGATTGGTGCTGCGTAGCGGCGCCATCTTCTTCCACGACCACGGTGTCTACGAGCGCGGCCTTGCCGGCCTCGATTCGCGCGGCGGTTTCCGTATGGCTGGTGAGACGCTTTCGGCGGCGGCTGGGTTTCATCCGGCGCTGCGGGTCTGGGCCGAAGTCCTGTCGCGGCCGGAGCCGCGGCTTGCGATCTCAGGCATGGGCATGCGCGACGTGGCGATGGACCAGGGCCTGCCACGGCCGCTGGCGCTCTATCGCCATGGGGCGTATCTCGGCCATCTCGAGAGCGCCGAGGTTTTCCGCCTCAACGATCAACACGCCTTCGTCGGACTTGCCGAGGCGAGCGATGTCCGCGTCGGCGACGTCATCGAGTTCGGTATCTCTCATCCCTGCACCTGCCTTGACCGGCACGCCATTCTCTATGGTCTCGACCCCGACCATTCGGTAACGGCGGCCTATCTCACAAGCTTCGGCTGAATTCTCCCTTCAAAAGCAAGAAAAGGAAAACCTGCCCATGATCCAGCGTTATCAGAAAGGTTCGCGAATGAGCCAAGCCGTCAGCTATGGCGGTCTCGTCTATATTGCCGGCCAAGTCGCGGAAAATCGCAAGGCCGGGATCCAAGAGCAGACCCGCGATGTGCTCGGCAAAATCGACGCTCTTTTGAAGGAGGCCGGTACGGACCGCTCGCGTCTGATCGCCGTCAATGTCTTCCTGCCGGCAATCGTCGATTTCGAGGCGATGAACGGCGTCTATGACGACTGGGTCGACATCGAAAACCCGCCGGCGCGCGCCTGCACCGAAGCACGCCTCGCCGATCCCGATCTGCGCGTCGAGATGACGGCGGTCGCCGCGCTCTGACGGTGAAGTAACCGTCCGGACTGGAGAGATCATGCACAGCGGCCTCGTCAACCCGATCGACTTCTCGCGCGAGGGCCGGCAGGCCGGCTACCTCGCCATTCCTTATTCGATAGACCGTTCGCCCTATTATCAGATCCGCATCCCGGTCCTTCATCTCAGGAACGGCGAGGGTCCGTCTCTGCTGCTGATGGCGGGCAATCACGGTGACGAGTATGAGGGTGAACTGCAGCTCGGCCGGCTGATGCGGCTGTTGGATGTTGCGGAAATCCGCGGCGCCGTCACCATCCTGCCGATAGCGAACCTGCCTGCGGTGATGGCGGCCAAGCGCTGCTCGCCCTTCGATGGCGGCAATCTCAACCGCGCCTTCCCCGGCGATCCCGCCGGTTCGCCGACAGCGCGGATGGCGCATTTCCTCGAGCGTGAACTCTTTCCGCGCCACGACGTCGTGCTCGACCTGCATTCGGGCGGCACGTCGATGGCGCATCTGCCCTGCACGCTGATCGAGCGGCAGGCCGATGCCGTCCGCTTCGAGCGGTCCATGTCGCTGATTCGGGCGCTCGGCGCGTCCTATGCCTTCATTGCTGATAACGGACCGGCGGCGCCGACATCGATGGGGGCTGCCGCGCGGGCGGGGACGATCGGGCTTTCCGGCGAATTTGGCGGCGGCGGAACCGTGACGCCCGAGACGATGGCCTTCACGGCGGCGGCGATCGACCGGCTGCTTTTGACACTCGGCATCGTCGAGCGCCCGGTCCTGTCGCGCGGACCACTCCCCCAGCCTGGGCCGCTGCAGCTGCTTTCGCTATCCCGGCACAGCCAGGGCATCTATGCGAGCCGCAGAGGCTGGTTCGAGCCGGCTGTCGCGCTTGGCACCGCCGGTGCCGCCGGCGATCTGGCGGGATGGTATCATGATCTGGAACGCCTGGAGCAGCCGGAGGAAGAGCTCCGCTTTGCCGAGAACGGCATCGTGATTTCCCACAGGCTGCATTGCGACAGCCAGGCCGGCGACTGCCTGATCCAGGTTGCCGAACCTATCGCATCCTGAGCCAATCCCCGTACGCGCGATCCCACTTAACTGATTGCGTCCACCGCGGCCTTGACCCAGTCGAGGCGCTTTGCCGGAATGAGGCCGTAGTTGTAGAAATTGACGCCGTCGGCGCCGGCATCGATAGCGGCCTTGGCGCGTGCGGCGAGCACCATGGGTCCGCTGACCTCGGGATAGAAGACGCGCAGGCCGACTCCAAGGAACTTTTCCCGCCCGATTGCCGCCCGGCCGGCTCGGATGACATCGCCGACGGCCGCCGGCGTCGTGTCGTAACAGCAAAGAATCGCGCCGTCGCAGAGCTTGCCGACGGCTGCGAGATCGACGCCGCCGAGCCAGCCGTCCTTCAAATCGATAAGCACGATACGCGTCGCCGGATCGGCCGCGGCCTTGATCTCGCCGATCAGGCTGGTCACCGGCTCGCTGCGCCACGCAAGATAGGCATGGAGATCGGGATGGTCGCGGAAGGCATCGATGCCGGCTGCCGGGAAATCCGGGAACTGCCGCTCCGGCACGGCTCGTTCGCAGAGCTCGGCGATGAAGCGCGCCACAGTTCTGCGCGCGCCCTCTGCGGGCACGCCGGCTCCAGCGGCGCGCGCGATACAATGATCGCAGAAGCAGAGCGACAGCAGGAAATCGTCTTCGGCATTTAGGCCGACCCCGTCCTTCTCGTGATGATATTCATGCGCGAAGCCCATGAAGTTCGGGCTCTCGAGCTCGATCATGTCAGGCCGGTAGTTCGTCGTGATGTCCTGCACGAGAGTGACGACATAAGCCCGCGCGGCTGGGCTCGAGGGGCAGAGGTTATAATAATTGGGATTGCCGAAGGCGTTTCGTGTCACGTGATCGGGATGCAGCATGCCGAGACGGGTATTGTGCAGGCAGACCGTCCAGCAGGAGACTTTTAGACCAGTCGCCGCGCGCTCCCTGACGAGCGCCTCCAGCATATCGCCGCGCTCGGTCACGTTGCCCGCCATCAGCGGCCGGATCAGCGTGTCCTGCCACAGGCTTCCATCCGGCCGGAAATAGACCGTTCCGTCCTCGGGGAAGTAGGCCTTCTGTTGCGGGCTGCGCGGTTGGAGGAAGCGGCCGGCATGATAGGAAGTCGCCAGGCTGACCGTTGTCAGGCCTGCCCGGCCGGCAAGCTCGGCAGCGAAGACGTCGAGCCCCTGGTCCTGGATATCCCAGGGATAGGTCCACATGGAAAGATGCATGGCGCGCTCCCGTCGAATCTGTCCGCTTTATAGAACATGTGTCCATAATAGTGTCCAGGCCGATCTGTGAGCGCTGGCATGTGCAGACCGGTATGACAGAGGGATCGGCAAGAACCTGACGCCCAACTGGCTTTGCTGCGCCGGCCAGGCATCAGGGAGTATCTCAGATGTCGACGACAAGGCCCTTGGCTTTCAGCACCGGCGCCAGATTGCTGACCTCGATGACCGATTTGCCCGCCTTGTAGGCGGCGATATAGCTGGCTTCGGCATCTTCGCGCGCCTGCGACAGCCGGGCGGCTTCCTGGGCCTCCTGCCTGCGCACGACCACCAGTCCGTCGGCATCGCCGACGATGATGTCGCCGGGATTGATGGTTTCACCGCCGACGATGATGGTGTCATTCACCGCCGCAATGGTTTCCTTGACCGTGCCCTTGATGCAGACGCTGAGCGAGAAGACGGGGAAGCCGAGTTCCCGCAGCTGCAGCGTGTCGCGCACGCCGGTATCCGTGACCAGGCCGCCGATGCCCTTGGCGAGGCAGGCATTGGCAAGCACGTCGCCGAAGGAGCCGGCTTCTTCGTATTCACCAGCCGAGACGACGATGATGTCGCCCGGCTTCGCATAGTTGATGGCGAGCTGCAGCATGATGTTGTCGCGCGGCGCGCATTTCACCGTGAATGCCGGGCCGCACAATTTCATGCGGCAGTCGACGGGCTTGAGGCGGGAGGAAAGTGCGCCGCGGCGGCCCTGGGCTTCGTGGATGGTCGCCGGCGAAAATTTCGAAACGGCCTCGATGTCGGCTTTGCTGGGCCGCTCAGCGATGTCTTTTATATGAATCATGGATGCCTCACATCGTTGGTAGACGGCGGGCATATCCCGCCGTCTTATCTCGGGTTGATTGTCATCGGGAGGTTCCGAGACCGGTCGGTCTACGGGATCGGGTCGAATTTCAGCTGCGCGAGCGGCACGACTTTGTCGGTACGGGCCATCTTGTACTCGGTGTTCGGGCCGAGCCACTTGTCCCAGATCTTGTTGATCTCGCCCGACTCGTCGAGCTTATGCAGAATCTCGTTGATCTTGGCGGTGAGCGCCGGCTGATCCTTGGCCATGCCGATGCCGATCGGCTGGTAGAGCATCGGCTCCTCGATCATCCGCATTTCCTTGCCCTTGCTCTTCGATTCGTTGACGAACTTGGTCGTCGTCATGGTGTTCGCCACCATGCCGCGCGCCTTGCCCTGCTGAACGGCGAGGTAGGCCGAGGCGGTATCCTGGAAGGTCAGCGGCTCGGACTTGTTGAGCTTGATCGACATTTCCGAGGTCGAGCCCTTGGTCGAGGCGATGCGCTGACCTGCATAATCGGCCTTCGTCTTGCCGGCGTCATCGGCCGGCACGATCAGCATTTCCTTGGCGAGGTAATAGGGATCGCTGAACTGGATCTGTTCGGCGCGGCTCAGCGTATAGGCAAGGTTGGCAACGGTAATGTCGACGCGGCCGAGCTTGACCTCGGGCACGCGGGCTTCGACCGAAACCGGCTTGATTTCAGCCTTGACGCCCAGTTCCTTGGCGATGGCGCCGCAGAGATCGACGTCGAAACCGGCCATTTCGCGGGTCTTCGGATCGGGAGACGCGAAGGGGGGAACGTCGGCAAACGTCGCGCAGCGCAGGGTCTTTGCCGACATGATGTTGTCGAGCTGATCGGCTTTCGCGGGCATCGCCGCCGCCAGGCCGGCCAATGCGACGGTGAGGCTCAGGTATTTCCAGTTCATTGCTGTTCTCCTTTGTTTTTGATGGTTGGTATCAATGCCTGAGATCAGCGAGGAAACGCTGAGCCCGAGGATGGGTCGGATTGCTGAAGAAATTTTCAGGCGTCGCCATTTCGATGATCTGGCCGGCATCGATGAACCAGATCCGATCCGCGACCTCGCGCGCGAAGCCCATTTCATGGGTGACGCAGAGCATGGTCATGCCTTCCGATGCCAGGCTCTTCATGACGCCCAGAACTTCGCCGACCATTTCGGGGTCGAGCGCGCTCGTCGGTTCGTCGAACAGCATCACCGGCGGCTCCATCGCAAGCGCACGGGCGATTGCCACCCGCTGCTGCTGGCCGCCCGACAGCTGACCGGGATAGGCGCGGGCCTTGTCGGCGAGGCCGACGCGGTCGAGAAGTTTGAGCGCCTTCTCGTGCGCGATATCGGGCGCCACGCCCTTTACCCGGATCGGCGACATCGAGACGTTTTCAGCCACGGAAAGATGCGGAAAGAGGTTGAAGTTCTGGAAGACGAAGCCGATCCGGCTGCGCATTGTGTTGAGCTCCTTCGCCCGCATCGAGGCGTGAATGTTCTGTCCATCGAGCGTGATCGATCCGCTGTTGATCTCCTCGAGGCGATTGATCGTGCGGATCAGCGTGGATTTTCCCGAACCAGATGGACCGCAGATGACGACCACCTCGCCGCGTGCGACCTCAGCATCGATGTTCTTCAGGACCGGATAGTCGCCGTAGCTCTTGCAGACCTGCGAAAGCCGGATCGTCTGCGATTCCTGCGCGGAAACTGACATGGTCATAGCTGCTCCGATACGATTTTCGATGGCGTGACCGGAGAGGCCGTGGGAACCTTGAGAAGTCCCGCACGCCGCCGCGTGATGCGCCGCTCGAGGCGATTTGCGAAGTAGGTGAGCGTCCAGCAGATGATGAAGTAGACGATCGCCAGGATGAGGAAGACCTGGAAGGGCTGCGTCAGGAGCTGGTTGTTGACCTGGCTTGCCGCAAAGGTGAGATCCGGCACATTGATCACATAGCCGAGCGTCGTATCCTTGATCGTCGAGACGAAGGTGGAGAGGATGCTCGGGATCATGTTGTAGAGCGCCTGCGGCAGGATGATGTAGCGCATCGCGCCCATATAGCCGTGGCCAAGCGCACGCGCCGCGTCCATCTGGCCCGGTCCGAGCGCGACGATGCCGGCGCGGACGACTTCGCTGAGAAACGCGCTCTGATAGACCACAAGCGTCGTCAGCATGGTGACGAAGCTCGGCACATCGGCGCCGGTCAAGAGCGGCACCAGGAAATAGCTCCACAGGATGAGCATCAGGAGCGGCACGCCGCGGGTGAAATAGACAAGCGCGGTGACCGGCCAGCGCAGCAGCCGCGACTTGGAGAGTCGCGCCATTGCAAACAGAATGCTGGCAGGAAAGGCGAGAGTGATGCTGAGCGCCGAGAGGATCAGCGTATTGGCGAGCCCGCCGAGCGGTCCGTTCGGATATTGACCGACCAACAGCAGCAGCCAGTAATCGCGAACGATGGCGATCATGTCCTGGATCATGCGCGGGCACTCCTGGCAGGATCGGCGCGCATCGACAGATAGGCGCCGATGCTCATGATCACCAGCGAGAAGAAGAGGTAGAGAACCGTGCCGATCAGGTAGATCTCGAAGGTGCGGAAGCTGAGGTTCTCGATTTCCTTGACGGCATGCGTCAGTTCCGACGCGCCGATGACGACGGCGAGACTGCTGTTCTTGAACAGGGAGACGCTGTGATTGATGAGCGGCGGCAGCGCGTTGCGCACGCCCTGCGGCATGATGACGAAACGCATCGCCGAGACGTAGCCGTGGCCCAGTGCACGGGCTGCCTGCATCTGGCCGTCAGCGACCGAGCGTACGCCCGAACGAAGATCTTCGCTGAAATAGGCCGCCTGGCAGAGCCCCAGCCCGATCACCGCGAAGATGGATTCCGCATTGTGGCTTGCAAGCCAATTCCCGATGCCGTTCGGCATCAGCGTGAAGATCCCGAAATACCAGAGCATGAGCTGCACCAGCGTCGGGACGTTGCGGTGATAGGAAACGTAAGCTGCGACCAACGGATCGCCGAGGCGAAAGGGTGACAGGCGCAGACCCAGCAGCAGAAGCGCCAGCATCATCGCCAGCAACCAGGATCCGGCATAGATGATGAAGGTCATCTCGATGCCATGCAGCAGCATGGCGGCATATTCCGGATTTCCGAGGATCGCCGAAAGGTCGAAGCCGCTCACGGTTTTGGCTCCCCGGATTGATGCGTCTTCGCCACAGGCTGCGGCTTGGCCGTCTGCAGACCGCCCATGACCTGCAGCGTCGGGGTGATCTCCATATGTCCGATGTTGACCGCGACGGGGGCTGCGATTGCGAAGGCGATCGCATCGGCGATATCGGTCGCCTGCGGCAATTCGAAACCGTCGATGAACCGTTCCCGGACGCTGGGGTCATTGCCGTGGACGTGATTGAAGATGTCGGTGGCGACCCGGCCGGGGCAGATTTCCGTGACCCGAACCCGCTTGCCGAAGGCGTCGATGCGCAGCTGGTTGGACAGCATGCTCACCCCCGCCTTGGTGGCGTGATAGGACGAGTTGCCGCCGAAATTGTAGGCGCCGGCAATCGACGAGATATTGATGACATGGCCGCGATCGCGCGCCACCATGCCGGGCACCACCCGGCGGCAGAGGTGCAGCACCGCCCGCAGATTGACGTCGACGATGAGATCGATGTCGCCTTCATCGGCTTCGAGGAACTTCTTCGGCCGGTCGACGCCGGCATTGTTGACGAGAATGTCGAATTCCACCCGATCCGCGAGCTCGGCCATCGCCTTGCGGTCGGTCACATCGATGGCGTGAGGGATGCAGCCCGTGCGCGCGGCCAGCTGCTGCAGCGCGTCAGTGCTGCGGGCAACGGCGTGGACCTCGATATTCTCCCGGCGGAGCCGCTCGACAACGGCTGCGCCGATTCCGGAGGATGCGCCGGTTACCAGTGCGGTCTTGTAGTCGGAGAATGGCATTGTCGTTCCCTTGTTGTTGATCGAGAGAGTAGCGAAGCTTTAATTCCTTGCCTAAGACCGATTATCTCTGGAGCAATAAGCAACGGTTATGGAGCCTTGCGCGGCTGCCGAAGAAGAGAAAGATGCGATGTCGGCGCTATTGGCGGTGTTCGTGCCTCGGCAAGGCCGGCCCAGTTGACGATCGCGTCGCGTTGCAAAAGCTATACGCGTCTGCAAACATGCCATCCCAGCAGATCAGAACGGTTCCCCGATCCTCATGGACATCAGACGCCTTAAATCCTTCATCGTGATCGTCGACAGCGGCAGCATCACGCGCGCGGCGGATCTTTTGCATATCGCCCAGCCGGCGCTCAGCCAGCAGCTGGCGGCGCTGGAGGAGCATTTCGGCCAGAAGCTTTTGATCCGCAGCCAGCAGGGCGTCAGCATGACCGATGCGGGCCATGCGGTGTATCGCCATGCCCAGATTATCCTCCGGCAGATGGAGCAGGCGCAAGCGGATGCTTCGGCGGCCGGCAATTCCCTTGCTGGGCGTGTCTCTGTCGGTCTGGTCCCTTTCAGCAGCGCTGCCACGCTGTCGGTCGACCTGTTGGCGGAGACGCGGAAGCGGCATCCCGGCATCCTGCTGCATCTGACCGAAAGTGTGGGGCAGACCTATAGCCAGATGATCATGAACGGCCGGCTGGAGATGGCCCTTCTGCATGGAACCGGGCCAATCAAAGGCGTGCGGTTCGAACCCATCCTCAGAGAAGAATTTTTCCTGGTCGCGCATCGCGATTTTGCAATCGAGGCGGATGCGAAACCTGTCTCCGTCAACGCTCTCGACGGGATACCGATGCTGCTGCCGCCGGCCTATAATTTTGTCCGCCGCGCAGTCGATACCGCCTTCACGCGCACCCGCACCAATTTGAAAGTCGTGGCGGAAGTCGAGATCGTCCGCACCCTGGGGCGCGCGGTCGGCGACGGTCTCGGCGCAACGATTATGCCGAAAGCCATCGCCGATCGCATCGTATCGGAATCAAGCGAGCCGCTGATCTGCCGGCTCGTCTCTCCGCGGATCGAGGAAACCCTGTCGCTTTGCGTTTCCGACCAGAATCCCCTGTCGGAACCGGCCCTTGCCGTCCGGGACATTCTCCTCGAGCTGACGGCGCGGCTGAAAGACTGAGGCGGGGGCTGCCGGTCAGCGCATATCCTTACAGAACTCGGCGATGCGGGCGCAGCCCTCACCGAGTTTCTCCATGCTGGTGGCGTAGGAAATGCGGAAGAAGGGGCTCATTCCGTAAGCCGCGCCTTGCACGGTCGCCACATGGTGCTCTTCCACGAGCGCCATAACGAAATCGACATCCGTTTCGATCTTTCGTCCGCCCTTGCTGGTCTTGCCGATCAGCCCTGAAATGTTGGGATAGATGTAGAAGGCGCCTTCGGGCCTGTGGCAGCGCAGCCCTTCCACCTCCGACAGTTTGCCGAGGACGAAGTCGCGTCTCTTCTTGTAGATTGCCGCCCGCTCCTTCAGGAGATCCTGAGGTCCGTCGAGCGCCGCGGTCGCGGCCGCCTGCGTCAGCGTCGCGATGCCGCCGCCGTTCTGACCGTTGACGTTGCTGATAGCTGCCATCAACTCTTTCGAGCCGGCGCAGAAACCGAGCCGCCACCCCGTCATCGCGTAAGCCTTGGAGACGCCGTTCATCGTCAGGACGCGCTCATAGAGCCTCGGCTCGACTTCCGCCATGGTGCAGAACTGGAAGTCGTCATAGACCAGGTGCTCGTAAATATCGTCGGTCATGATCCAGACGTGGGGATGGCGCAGCATGACCTCGGCGATGGCGGCCATCTCCGTCCGGGAGCAGGCTGCTCCCGTCGGATTGTTCGGGAAATTAAGGAAGAGCCATTTGGTGCGCGGCGTAATCGCCGCCTCCAGATCCTCCGGGCGCAGCTTGAAGCCGGTCTGCTCGTGGCAGGGAACCGCGACGGGCACGCCGCCGGCGAATTTGACAATATCGGCATAGCTGACCCAGGAGGGTGTCGGAATGACAACCTCGTCGCCCGGATTGCAGGTTGCGAGCATCGCATTGAAGATCACCTGCTTGCCGCCGCCCGAAACGACGATCTGGCTGGCGTCATAGTCGAGATTATTGTCACGCTTGAACTTCCTGATGATCGCGGCCTTGAGGGCCGGCGTGCCGTCCATCGGCGGATATTTCGTGTCGCCCGCGAGAGCCGCCGCATGCGCCGCTTCGATGGCGTGCGCCGGCGTGGGGAAATCCGGCTCGCCGGAGGAGAGGCTGACGACTTTGATCCCTTTGGCGGCGAGCTCCCTGGCCCGCTGGGTCATGGCGGCGGATGCTGATATGGAGACGTTTTTCAGGCGGTCGGCTTTGATGGACATCGGAATGGTCCTTCGGCGAGGGATTGGAGTTATGGACCGCCCGCGGGCGATCGGCATTGAGTCATTCGGCGAGTCCGGCAGCGGGAGCGAGTGCCGCGCCCGTGGCTTCGATTTCGCCGCGAACGATGCCGGCGAGTTCGAGGGCGCCGGGTGTATCGCTGTGCACGAGGATGGAGCGCGCCGGCATGGCGATCACGGCGCCTTCGATCGTCTGGACGGTCCCATCGAGCAGGAATTGCCGCACGCGGGCGCGCACCGAGGCTTCGTCCTTGATGACGGCGCCCGGGAGCCCGCGCGCGACGAGTTTGCCGTCGGCATCATAGGCACGGTCCGCGAGGAAAAGCGCCAGCGTCTTCAGGCGCGCGCGTCTGGCCGCCAATTCGATCTCGCTGCCCGACGTGACGAAGACCACGAGACCGGGGTCCACGGTAGCGATCGCATCCATCATCAGGTCGGCGAGGACGGGATCGCGGTTGACCATATTGCCCATGGCTGCATGGAAGCTGATATGAGAGACGGCGACCCGCTCGCTCCTGGCGATGGCCATCAGTGCGCCGAGCTGGTAGAGCATCTGCTGGCGAAGCTCGTCTGCCGAGAACGGTATTTCGCGCCGGCCGAAGCCGAGCCGGTCGGGCAGACCGGGATGAGCGCCGATGCCGACGCCGTTCAGCTTTGCGAGCCGGACCATGCGCCCCATCGTATCGGGATCGCCGCCGTGGAAACCGCAGGCGATGTTGGCCGAGGAGACGATTTTCATCATCGCTTCGTCGTCGCACAGCCGGTAGGGACCAAATCCTTCGCCCATATCGGAATTCAGATCGATCTTCATGAGTTCCTCCTTGTGAGGGTCCTAAGCCATCGCCTTCAAAGCGCGCTTGACCATCCGGGACGTCCGTCTGACGTCGTCGACATAGCGGGCGACGGCCTGTTCGACAGCGCGCGCTTCGGCGTGTGTCGAGCGAACAAAGCTGAGGCGGGCGCCGATGCGGGCCTGTCCCAGCCGCCAGAGATCGGATTCGATCACGCCGGCGATTTTCGGATATCCGCCGGCGGTGTTCGCATCGCTCATCTGCACGATCGGTTCGCCGCCGGGCGGCACCTGGATAACGCCGGGCACGACACCGTGGGAGCGCATCTCGATGGATGCCACCGGTTTGATCGGTTCGCCTGACAAGCGGTAGCCCGTCCGGTCGCTTCGGGAGGAAATCCTCCAGGTCTGGCTCCAGAAGGCTTCGCCGTCTTTGGTGAAAAGCTCATGCTCGCCTGCCGGCAGAGCGCGGATCGGCAATACGCCATCGACCGGGGCCGGAAAGACATCGCTGAGCGCTGTCGCCGGTTCGACGACGGCGAGGCCCGTGGCCGGCAGCATGGCAATCTCCGCGTCCTCGCCGATCGCGATCCGATCGCCTTTCGCCAGTGGCCGGCCTGCATTGCCTCCGAAGCCGCCGCGTAGCGACGTGCTGCGCGAGCCCATGACGACCGGGATATCCAGGCCGCCGCCGAGCGCGACGTAGGAGCGCGCCAGCCGCGGAGGCTGCTTCAGTTCGAGAACCTGTCCGGGCTCGGCGACATAGGCGCACCAGGCAAGCCGTTCCGATCCGTCGAGATGGGGATTGCCGTCGGCGCCGGTTATGGCAAAGGCGATACGTCGCTCGAAACGCAGGCGGAACGGGAAGGTCTGCACCTCGACCACGGCAGCGTTCTCGTCGTTGCCGACGAGAATATTGCCGATCCGGACCGCAAGCGGATCCATCGCGCCGCTCGCCGATACGCCGATATCGCGATAGCCGGGACGGCCAAGGTCCTGCACGGTGTTGAAAGGGCCGCTCTCCAGGATCTCGATCATAGCTCGATCCTCGCCGGCAGGAACCGGACCGTGTCTCCCGGCGCCATCATGGCCGGGATCGGCGAGGCGGGGTCGAACATTTCAAGTGTGGCAAAGCCGATGGAATTCCAGCCGTTCGGTCCTGTCAGCATGGCGACGCCGGTCTGCATGCCGCCGATGGTCACGCAGCCCTTCGCCATCTTCAGCGAGGGGACGGTCTTCCGTGGCATGTAGATACGTGGGTCGAGACCATGCAGATATCCGAAGCCGGGAGCGCTTCCCAAAGCGAAAACACGGTAGGTCGCTTGATGATGGATACGCACCACCTCGCGATCGCTGAGGCCCGAGAGATTGCAAAGGGCCGGAAGATCGGTCGCGTGTTCGCCGCCGTAATGGACGGGGATCTCGATGGTCTTGCCATCGAGATCGATGCTCTCAGCATTCGCCCATGCCTCCAGCAGCCGTGCGACCACCGCATCGGGGTCCTCGGGCGTCTCCTTGAAAATCACCAGCAGATTGGTCATCCCGGGAATATCTTCCGCAAGATCCGCCCAGCCTTTCACAGTCTGGGAGAGAGCCCAGATCCGCCGCTGCGCGACAAGATCGAATTCACCGGGCGCCTCGAGCAGGAAGGCTCTAGCGCCGACCGAGGAAACCCTTGCCCGGCTGTTGGTGGCCGGAACGATCTCGCGTTGCGAAGCGTGCCTGTTCGTCGTGACGATCATGATGGGAACCTGATTTCGAACAGAGGATCGCCGTAGCCCACCAGCGCGCCGGGCGCGGCGAGCAGTCTGGTCATAACACCGGAAGGGTCGGCGCGAAGGGGAAGCAGCACATCCCCTACCCTGATGAAGCCGAGGATATCGGCGACGGACTGGGATCGCGGCAAATATTGCGGCACGGCGGAGGCGGCCGGATGTTCGACGCAGAAGCGGCCCGCCATCGGCGCCGTCACGACCGTCTGTGTGGCGCGTGGCTCGCGCGGCGCTGCCTCTGTCGCGCTGATCCGCGCCTCCCCCTCCCCTGAAATGACGATGCGAAGCTGGGCGCCCGGACGGGAAATTTCCAGCCCGTCCACGCCGGCGGCCGTCAGTGCTTGGGTCAGCAGCGCGATGGTGGCCGGATCGCTGAAATCGATCGCGCTCATGCCGCCGCCCTCCGCAGCTTCAGCCATTGTTCGAGATAGTGAATGTCGGTTTCGCCGCGCGCGAAAGCATGGTCCTCGAACAGGGCGCGCAGGAAGGGAATATTGGTGGCGATGCCCTCGATCTCGGTGCCGGCAAGCGCTTCGCACATTCTGGCCATGGCTTTCGCCCGCGTCGGCGCATGCACGATCAGCTTGGCGATCAGCGAGTCGTAATAGGGCGAGACCTTATAGCCGGCATGGATATGCGTATCGACGCGGGTGCCGGGTCCTTGAGGCAAAGCCAGACGGGTGATGATGCCCGCCGACGGCAGGAAGGTGTCGGGATCTTCGGCGTTGATGCGGCATTCGAAAGAGTGGCCTTCGCAGATCACCTCGCTTTGGATGAGGTTCAGAACCTCACCCTGGGCCGCCCTTATCTGCGCCTGGACGATATCGACGCCGCTCGTCAGCTCGGTGACGGAATGCTCGACCTGAAGCCGGGTGTTCATTTCGATGAAATAGAAGGCTCCGTCCTCATAGAGGAATTCGAAGGTTCCGACGCCCCGGTAGCCGATCTGGCGGCAGGCCTCGACACAGGCCATGCCGACCGGCCGGATGATATCGGATGCGATTCCAGGCGCCGGCGCCTCCTCCACAACCTTCTGATGGCGGCGCTGCATCGAGCAGTCTCGATGCCCCAGCCATACGGTGTTGCCGTGGTCGTCGCAAAGAACCTGTATTTCGATGTGGCGCGGATGCCCCAGGAATTTTTCCATGTAGAGTGAGGGCGAGCCGAAAGCCTTGCGGGCTTCTTCCCGGGTCAGCGCGATTGCTTCATGCAACTGGTCGGCCTTCGGAACGACGCGCATGCCGCGGCCGCCGCCGCCGCCTGATGCCTTGATGATGACGGGATAGCCGATCTCCAGCGCGAGCTGCTCGACCGATGCGGGATCATCGGGCAGCGCCGTGTCCGGCCCGGGAACGCACGGCACGCCCGCCGCCATCATCGCCCGCTTCGCCGCGATCTTGTCGCCCATGGTCGCGATCGACGAAGCCGTCGGACCGATGAAGACCAGCCCTGCCTTTTCGACAGCGTCGGCGAATGCCGCATTTTCCGACAGAAACCCGTAACCGGGGTGGATGGCGCCTGCACCGGTCAGGCGCGCCGCGAGAAGAATGGCATCCTGATTGAGGTAGCTTTTCGCCGCGCTCGACGGGCCGATGCAGAGAAAGCTGTCGGCGGTGCTGCCGTAGGGTGCTTCCCTGTCCGCCTCGGAGCAGATGGCCACCGTCTTGAGGCCGAGCTCGCGACAGGCGCGCTGGATCCGTGCTGCGATCTCGCCGCGATTGGCGATGAAGACGGTATCGAAGCGGCGCCGTGAGACAGCGGATTGTTCAGTTGATTCCGGCATCAGGCAATCTCCGCCAGCAGGTCGCCGGTCTCGACCTCGCCGCCGTCTATTTCGGTCAGGCGCATGATGCGCCCGGCCCGCGGTGCGGTGATCGTGTTGAAAACCTTCATGGCCTCGATGATGAAGAGCGTCTGCCCCTCCTCCACCGCGTCTCCGATCGCGACAAATGGCGGTTCCCCGGGCGCCGGGGCCTTGTGGAGAACGCCGAAAACAGGCGCCGTCACCGCATGGGAGGTTTGCTCGACGCCGCCCGAGGGCGCACCGGCGATCGGTCTCGGCTTTCGCTCGGGTTCGGCGACAGCCTCCTGGCTCGCTGCCGTTCGGAAAATCCGAACCGTCAAGTCCTTTTCCGTCACGGTCAGCTCGGTAATATTGGATCGTCCGACAAAGTCGATCAGCGTCTTGATCTTCGAGAGGTCCATGTGCGTGCTCGGAATTTCAAAATACCACCGCGCATAGCCGAAGTTTCAGATCGCCCGGTGTTGTGATTTCGTAGCACGACGGGCGGATTGATGGGGTCAGACGAAGTTTTGATGGAGCGCAGTCCGCGCCCTGTGGGGACATGGCGCCGGATGCCGTTATGGCAGCCGGCGCTGAGACAAAAGCGCTTAAGTCCTGTACGCCCTCAATCCGCCATCGATAGCGGCGGCCTCGACGTCAGACAAGTTTGAATGTTTTTCGTGTCGCTTCAACTTTGCCCTTCATGTCATCCAGTTTTATGGCAATCCAGAACTCAGTTTTTTCGTCGAATGGGCCGGCATCTAGTTCCGGTTTAACAACGAGCGACAACACTTTGTCTGTGCTCGTCGCAGAGCCATCGGTATCTATTTTGATTTTATAGATTTCTTTCTTGTCGCTGGCAGTTGGGTTTGAAACGTCGTCACTCCCGTCTGGCTGAGTAGAGATATAGACATATATCTTGTTGCTGAGACCGGAGCCTATTATTTTAAAGGGCGTTCGAACAAGCAATGGAGCAACGACGGTCTCCGGCTCGAGGCGCTCGATTTTAACTTTAGGGTTTGCGGCGGGCATATGATCCTCCCTCATCCGTCTTTAACTTGAATTACTCGTTATCGCCTGATCTTCGAGGAATGAACCCACCTGATCTTGACATCACGCCACCGGAGCGGGACAGGGCCCCGCCCGATCTGGACATTGCGCTGCTCGCCATCCCTCGGGGGTCAGAGGAAACCTCGGCCGACAGAAGGATTTGCTCGAGGGTTCCTGTTTCAGCATCGAGTCTCATCGAGACGTCGCCCTTGTCATAAATCCAGACCCTGATGTCCTTGGCGAGTGCTCCGAATTGGGAACCGAGGCCGGTTCGCGCACTCGAACCAGGAGCCCGATACAATCTGTCATACTCAATATCGCCATCCACGTTCCTCGGCGGCGGATCGTCAGGATCGGCTCCCGGGCCGTGGACAACGAAGATCGCTGGTCGACCAAGTTCAACGAACGCCCCCTCGAACGAGAAAGCGAAGATTCGCGCCAGAACCGCGTCGGCTGCACCAAGCTGGTCTCTCAGAAAATTATTTCTTCCCGCTATTGGTACGCTTAGATTCTGATAAATGGGGCCTCCTCTAAGGATCAGATCGCTCAGCGGACGTCCGAACAGATGTATCGATGATATGCCTAGTAAAGTTTCATTGTCTGCCACTTCTCCCTCCATCTCTGTGATTATTGGCTTCTAGCTAATGTCGACAGCAGAACTTTCTCGCGATAGCTCATCTTCGGAAGATTCAGATGATCTCTCGGCAGCAAGATTCGCGCAGAGTGAAAATGGCTGCGATGCTCGCTACCCTTGAGGTGCGCGCCGGCGTGTAGCTTGCCGATCGCCCGTTGCCCGAAATTTCCGGTGATGATCCCCGCGAATTGGCCGCGAGTTTCCTTTCGATCAACTGCAAGCATTGTTTCCGCGACGTCGCCGTAGTCCAAAAAGTCGGGAGCAAGGGTCCACAAGGTTTCCGCCAGATACGTGCCGGCGATGTCTCGTGCATCGAGCAGCGCTTCGACAAATCCATCCGGATTCCGCGCAAAAGCGCGGTCGAAAGCGAGCTGTACGGGCGCCTCGGCAGTCGGGTCGAACTCGGCAATATCCGAGAGATCTTCGACGTCCCGGGAGATGAGGCCTCGCGCCACCAGGCTCTCGTGAAAGATATCGACGAGTATATCGAATACCGCACCGGTGAGTGGCTGGGAGAGCTCGTGTTCGTCCTTCCAGGCACGCGTGAATTCGGCCATCGTCCGTTTGTTGTTTGCCGAACGAATCTGACGATGCGGCGAGAATTCCGAAAAGCGTGCGAGGCGATTTGCCCGGTAAAGGTTGCCGCGCGTCTCCTCGAGTACATTCTCGATCACCGACGGAAAATGCATGGCCGCGATCAGCGACACGCAGTCTGAGAAGGACTCCTGGAAGCCGAGATATTCCGGATACTCGGTTCCCGGGCGCGGTACGCCGAGGACGCTGAAGATGATCGCGTGCCCCACCTCATGGGCGATGACGTCGAAATCCAGGCTGAAGGGAAGGATGCGCCCATCCTTCTCGAACTGGCTGCCGACTTCAAGGAAGCCGTAGCCGTACTGGGCGTTGTCCCACTGCGGCAAAATGGAGATTTCCAACCGGTCATAGTGATCGCGAAAATGCCACGTAAGCGGCTGGCCGAGATAACGCTCCCAAACATCGAGTGTGAACCGTACGCAGCCGAAGACATGCGCGGCTTCGAAAGCGGGCATCGAAGGTCGGAGATGGTCGAAATTGCCGCGCTCATCGGGAGCGGCCGGCTCGAGGATTTTGCCCGTCCAGGGCGGAAGGGACATATACGGCGTCCCGAGCGGGCCGTGGTTTACGCCATAGGGAGAGATTTTGCCGACCGGTTCGACAACAAACATGTAATCGTCGGCCGGACCAGCGGTCAGGCTGCCCAACGGAGACGACACTTCGACAATCTCGGGACTTGATCGAGCATCTTCAAACGGAGGCTGCACAAAAAGTCTGAACCGGGTGCCCATCCGCTCCCCCCTCAAAAGACTTTCTTGATTGCCAGTTTAAGTTGACATTCGGCGCTCGTGGCAGATTTAGCAAGTAATAAAATGGTATTAGTGACGTTGTTCAGACAGTGAAACCAGTTTCAAATAGCGCGGGTGACTGCGAATGGGATCGAGATCGGAATCATTCTTGAACCATAGCCGCATTTCGATGCCGACTTGCGGCATCCAGACTTCAAGCAAGTCTATCGCCCGATCGATCTCGCCAAGCAGTGCATAGGTGCAGGCGGCGTTGTACTGAATGTTTATATCATCGGGATCCGTCGCCAGGGAGCGCGCCAACCATTCCAGCGCGGTGTCGCGAACACCGAGGAAGGCCAGCGCTGTCGCTCCCAGGCAGGCAACATTGGCATTCTCCGGATGGAGCCGCAGTTCCTCCTCCGCCCGTTTCAATGCGATCCTGGCATAGCTGCTGGCCTTATCTATTTGTCCGAGTGAACGTAAGACGTTCACAAGCATGATCGGTGCACCGTAGTCGGCAGGCTTGATTTCCATCGCCCGCTGAAAGTGCGTAGCCGCAAGTTCGAACTGACCTTCAGTGACGCAAAATTCGGCATAGTAGCGGTTCGCTTCGTGGCAATTGGCGTCGAGTGACAAAGCTTGCTCGAATGCGGAAGCTGCCTCGGTGCGATTGCCGGCCACCGCCAAAGCAAATCCCTTGGCAGCATAAGCCTCCGCCAGATTAGGATCGATAACGAGCGCCGTCGTTGTGTTTGCAAGAATATCTTCGACCGGAATTTCAGCGCCGAATTGAGACCGCAGGCGCGCATCGCAGACCGCGATGCCGGCATAGGCGCGGGCATAACCGGGATCCAGTTCGATGGCTCTGGCGAAGCTCTGCCTGGCCATCAGATGGTTGGAGCGTGAAGCAATATGGTAGTATTCGCGTCCTCGGAGGAAATGCGTATAGGCTTCAACGCTCTCTGTCGGCGCCTGCTCGATTGCCCTCTTCTCCTCCGGCAGCAGCTTGACCTTGAGCTGCCCGACGATTGCCTTGACGATCTCGTCCTGCATTTCGAAAATGTCGGTCAAATCGCGGTCGTAACGCGCGGCCCAGACATGGCCGTCGCTGGCTGCTTCAATCAATTCCGCATTGATCCGGACGTGGTTGCCTGCCTTGCGGACGCTGCCCTCCACGATATAGGCAACGCCGAGTTCGGCAGCGATACGTTGGAGATTTTCGCTCCGGCCTTTCCACGTAAAGACAGTGTTGCGGCTTAGTACGAACAGGCCTGAAACATTCGATAGATCAGTGATGAGATCTTCGGTGATGCCGTCGCTGAAGAAATCCTGCTCGGGATCGTTGCTGATGTTGGCGAATGGCAGAACCGCAACCGAGGGCTTGTTGACGGGCGCCCGTGTGTGTCCGCCTGCGGTAAGCGGAACCTCTTCACTGGAGGGGGCATTGCCCCAATCGGCAAAATAGACATGGACCGGTCGGGATATATTCTTGACGGTCATGGCGCCCTGGTCTGCGAAACCGAGGCCGAGCTTGTTGGCGACTTCGTGGCGCACGGCCGCCGAACAGGCGATACCGCCAGGGGCCGCAAGAGCTTGCAGCCGGACTGCGACATTAATGCCGTCTCCATGAAAGTCATCCTCATCGAAGACGATGTCGCCGAGATTCAAGCCTATGCGGAACGCAAAATGCCTGTCCGCCGGAATCCCTATGTTGCGCTCCAGCATGCCGCGCTGGATCTCGACAGCGCAGCGTGCCGCACTCAGCACGCTGCCGAACTCGACCAGGAAACCATCGCCCATGACCTTGATTATATGTCCGCCATGGGTTGCGACAGCAGGATCGAAGAGTTCCCGGCGATGCTGACGAAGGGCGTTGAGCGTCTCCTCTTCGTTGGCTTCGAGGAGACGGCTATAGCCCACCACATCGGCAGCCAGAATAGCCGCCAGCCGACGTTCAACAAGCTCTGCGCACATGCCCGTCTCCCCAACGCGCTGGTGGCAATACTATTCAGTTCAAGAAGCTGGCCAGTAATGTTGCCGGACGATTGTATTACTGACAACTAAAATCTCCCGGGCGGTTGTAAGAACCGCCGGAACCGCTTGATGGATTATAGTGGAACTTCAGAATTGATGGTGCGGCCCCCTGATTACGGGAGGCCGCGGGTTCCGGCATCGTCAAGTCTTCGCAGCGGCGATGCTCTCCCGCAGGATAAGCCTGCTGCGGATGACGGTACGCAGCGGTGCCGGGTTTTGCGCCCGGCCAATGGTGTCGAGCAGGAGTTCCACCGCCGCGCGGCCCATCTCTTCCACCGGCTGCTCGATCGTCGAGAGTGGCGGCGCGGAGAATTCGCAGACCGGGGAGCCGTCGAAGGAGACGACCGACAGATCATCGGGAATGCGCAAGCCTGCACGCTTGATGCGGCTGATGAATGAAATGGCCATGTCATCGCTGGTGGCGATAACCGCCGTTGGTTTTTCGGCTAGCTTCGTGAAATCGTCCGCCGCCTGAACGCCGATGTCGAAGCCGTGTTGATAATCGAGGCGACCGCCCGAGCGACGCACTGCCTGCTGTGGCAGGCCCGCTGCATCGAGCGCCTCGAGCACGCCGCCATAGCGCTCGACATCGTGATAATTGCCTTCAGGGCCTGCAAGATAGAGGAACCGCCGATGCCCCAGCCGGACCAACTCGGCCGTGACGTCGCGCACAGCCTCGCGATCGTTGGTAACGACGCTCTGCAGGCCCGCATCGCTCATGTCAAGCAGCATGGACACGATCGGCAGGCCGGAATTTGCCAGCGAACGCCCGTCGACCTCCGGAAGCTTCGACGACAGGATGATGGCGCCGCGCACGCTGCCGCCGAAGGCGAGATCGAGAATGTGCCGCTCGGAGGCCTCGTCGCGATCAAGGTTGGCGATCATCAGGTTATAGCCGCCCTGGATCAGCGTCTTGTTGATGCTCTGCAGGACCTGAGGAATGATCTGGGAGACGCCATAATAAAGCGATCCCGGCAGGATGATCATGATGATGTTGGATTTTCCGACCCTCAGGCCGCGTGCCATTGCGTTCGGCGTGTAGCCGAGTTGCCTGGCGGCCGCATTGATCTTGGCACGGGTCTTCTCGTTGACCCGTCCGGGATTGGCAAGCGCCCGGCTGACCGTCGATATTGCGACACCGGCGAGCCGCGCGACATCAGCCATCAAAGCGCCAGCCGGCTCTTCTCCCGCCACGTCCTTGTTTTTATTCACCTTTAATTCTGTCCTCCCGGATGCTTCGATTTGCAATTCTAAGGCAGGTGACGGTTTATAGCAAACGTTTGCCAAAAATCGCTTGCTTAAAAAACCAGCGTGGCTATCATCTGGGCATGGCAAACGATTGCCGTCTCTTAATGCTTTGAAAATGCACGACGTATTGAATGCGGAGCCGCTGTTTCGCATACAGATAGGATCGTGCCTTGAGAATGGATTGTTATGGCCACTGACGACAGACTACTCTTCGGTGTCGATCTCGTGACGTTCTTTCATCCCGGCTTCTGGGGCGTCGGCAGCCATGATGCGATTGCCGACCATGCGCGCGCCGCGCCGCGCGCCTTCTGGGACAAAATCCTCGACAGCGTCCAGGCTTCCGGCGTCACCGGTGTCGAGTTGACCTTCTCTCCCTTCAACTGGCAGGACGCGATCCAGACCTACGGTTCGATCGATGGCTTTGCCGCCGAACTGGCAAGGCGCGGGCTGACGCTTTGCAGCGGCTTCTTCGCAGAGCTCGAGGCAGCGGGAGACTTTACCAACCCTGAAGCCCAGCGCGCTTTGATCGACAAGGCGGAACGATATGCCGATTTCCTGAAGGCCTGCGGCAGCGATATCATGGTGATCGGCGCCCCCCTGCGCCAGACGCTCGGCGCCCAGCCGGTGCAGTTCCATGACTTCGACCATGCCAAGGCAATCGCGGATTTCCTCAACCGGCTCGGCGCGACCCTCCATGCCAGAGGCGTCCGGCTCGCGATGCACACGGAGGCGCACTCGGTCTTTGCCGCCGCGCGCGACGTCGACCTGATGATGTTGCTGACCGATCCGGCCTATGTGCATATGTGCCCCGACACGGCCCACATCATCGTTGCCGGCTCCGACCCCGTCCAGCTCGTCGACCGCCATCATGAGCGCATGATCATCGCCCATTGGAAGGACGCGATCGGCCCGATGCCTGCCGACACCCCGATCGACAAGCACATCCACGAACGCCACCAGCCCTATTTCTGCGGCTTCGGCCTCGGACGGGTCGACTGGCCGGCCTGGATCCGGCTGCTGCGCGACCGGGCCTATGAAGGCTGGGCGATCCTTGAACTCGATGCCGCGCCGGATCCGGTCCGCGACATCGCTAACGGGCTCACGCTCGTCCGGCAGGCACTCCTGCCGATCTACCGCTGATATCATTCCGAAGACGACAAACGCCCCGCCAAGAGGGCATTTTCAAGAGGTGGAACATATGAAGACCATGATGAAGTTTTTTCTTGCCGGTGTGGCTTTCGCCGGTCTCTTCGCCGCGGCGCATGCCGAGGACAAGCCGACGATCGAGATCATGTCGTCCTGGACATCGGGCGGCGAAGCCGCAGCCCTCAACGTCATCAAGACGGAGTTCGAAAAGCGCGGCGGCGTCTGGAAGGATTCCTCGATCGCCGGTTTCGGCGCGGCCGACGCGGCTTTTCAGAACCGTATCGTTGCCGGTGATGCGCCCGGCGCCAAGCAGGGCGTCATCGGCCTTGCCGCCGCCGATTTCGTCAGCCAGGGCCTGTTCAATTCGATCGACGACGTGGCCGCCGCCGGCAAGTGGGCCGACGCCCTGCCGAAATCGATCCATGACCTCATTTCCTATGACGACAAGGTCTATCTCGCGCCGACCGGCGCGCATGGCGAAAGCTGGGTCTTCTATTCCAAGGAGGCCTTCGACAAGGCTGGGATTGCGCAGGAACCGAAGAGCTGGGACGAGTTTTTCGCCGATCTCGACAAGCTGAAGGCCGCCGGCATCATCCCGGTCGCCTGGGGCGGCCAGCCCTGGCAGCAGACGAAGGTCTTCAACATGATCCTGCTTTCGCAGGTCGGCATCGACGGCTTCCTCAAGATCTATGTCGATAAGGACAAGAGCGAAGCGTCTGTCGCCGGCATCAAGAAGACGCTTGAAATCCTCGGCAAGCTGCGCGGCTATGTCGATGCGGGTGCTGCGGGCCGCAACTGGAATGATGCGACCGCCATGCTGATCACCGCCAAGGCCGGCGTGCAGTTCATGGGCGACTGGGCCAAGGGCGAATTCACCGTCGCCGGCAAGGAACCGGGCAAGGATTATGGCTGCATGATCGCTCCTGAATCCAAGGGCATGGTCTACATCGCCGACGCCCTCTGGTTCCCCAAGACCGGCAATGGCCAGACCGACAAGGCGCAGAAGCTTCTTGCCGAGGTCGTGATGGACCCGACCGTCCAGGTCGAATTCGCCCTTAAGAAGGGCTCGGTCCCGATGCGCGCCGATGTCGATAAGTCGAAGCTTGATGCCTGCGCCCAGAAGGGTGCGGAGCTGATGGCTGCCGGCGCGATCGTACCGGATCAGGCGATCGTGCTCACGCCGCAGCAGGTCGGCGCGCTCGACGATTTCGTCGACGAATATTGGAGCGGCGGCTCGAACGACGCGGCGGCTGCGGCCGAGAACTTTTTCGCCACCTTCGAGTAGGATCGTGCCCGTGGCGTCGGATTGATCCCGACGCCACTACTGGCCGGCCGCCGCGCTCGCGGGGCGGCGCGTGTTCCGCTTTCCACCGTCAATGAGCTGGCCGATGCCCGTCAAACGCAAGCGCAATCTTTCCGCGACCATCGCCCTCTTGCCGACATGGTTCGCCGCGGTCGTGGTCTTCATCGGCACGATGGCCTGGTCGATCCGGCTGTCCTTTACCAATTCCACGCTCTTTCCATCTTCGACCTATGTCGGCTTCGCGCAATATTCCAAGCTCTTCGCCTCGGCCAAATGGCTCGCCTCGCTGCAAAACGTCTTGATCTTCGGCGTACTCTATGTGTCGGGCTGTCTGGTGCTCGGCTTCCTGCTGGCCGCCGCCCTCGATCGCAAGATCCGCTTGGAAAGCGCCTTCAGGACGATCTTTCTCTATCCCTACGCCATGTCCTTCGTGGTGACCGGGCTGATCTGGCAATGGATGCTCAATCCGACGCTCGGCATTCAGGCGAGCATGCGTTCGCTCGGCTGGGAAGGCTTCGTCCTCGACTGGGTAGTCAATCGGGACATGGCGATCTATGCGCTGGTGCTTGCCGGCGTATGGCAGGGCGCCGGGCTCGTCATGGTGATTGCGCTCGCCGGCATACGCGGCATCGAGGCCGAGCAATGGAAAGCGGCGCGCATTGACGGCATTCCCGTCTGGCGCATCTATGTCTCAATCATCCTGCCCCAGCTCGGACCGGCGCTTGCCGCTGCCGGCATGCTGCTCGCCATGGGTGTGATCAAGACCTACGACATCGTCGTCGCCATGACCAACGGCGGCCCCGGCAATGCCACCGAAGTGCCGGCGAAATTCATCATGGATAATCTGTTCGGGCGCCAGAATCTCGGCCTTGCCACAGCAGGCGCGACGGTGCTGGTCCTTGGCGTCATCATCGCCGTCGCGCCGTTCCGCTACGCGATGCACATGCGCAACCAGGCAAAGGGTGGGGCGTGATGAACCAGCCTCACCCGAATGGGCCGAAGCCGGCACGGATCACCGCGGGACGCATCGGCCTTTATACCTTCCTGGTCGCCGCCGCCCTTTTCTTCCTGCTGCCGCTCTATACGATGGTCGTCACTTCGCTGAAGTCGATGGACGAAATCCGACTCGGGCAGATATTTGCCCTGCCCGCCACGCTCGATTTCTCCGCCTGGGTGACAGCCTGGTCGGGCGCCTGCATGGGAACTGTCTGCGTCGGCATTCGCAGCGGCTTCTGGAATTCGGTGGCGATCACCGTTCCCGCCGTCGCGATCTCGGTCTTCATCGGCGCCGTCAACGGCTATGCGTTGTCGCTCTGGCGGCCGCGCGGGGCGAATGCGCTCTTTGGCCTGTTAATGGCCGGTGGTCTCATCCCCTATCAGATCTTCCTCTATCCGATGGTCCGGGGCATGGCGAATATCGGCCTCTACAATTCACTCGCCGGCATCATTCTCGTCCACGTCATCTTCGGTCTGCCGCTGGTGACGCTGCTCTTCCGCAACTATTTCGTCAGCGTGCCGGAGGAGCTCTGCAAGGCCGCGCGCGTCGACGGCGCCGGTTTCTGGCGCATCTTCTTCGAAATCATGCTGCCGATCGCCGTGCCGATGGTCGTCGTCGTCTCCATGCTGCAGTTCACCGGCATCTGGAACGACTTCCTGCTCGGTCTCGTCTTCGCCGGCCGCGACAACCTGCCGATGACCGTGCAGCTCAACAATATCGTCAATACCACGATGGGCGAGCGCACCTACAATGTGAACATGGCGGCGACGATTCTCACCGCCATCGTCCCTCTCGCCATCTATTTTCTGTCCGGCCGCTGGTTCGTGCGCGGCATCGCCGCCGGCGCAGTCAAGGGGTAACGCTTCCATGCAATCCGCTGTCTTCGTCAAGGACCTGAAGATCGCCTATGGCCACCACACGGTGATCGAGAAGATGTCGATCGACGTCGCGCCCCGCGAGTTCCTGGTGCTGCTCGGCCCTTCCGGCTGCGGCAAGTCGACGCTTTTGAACGCCATTGCCGGCCTGGAGGACATTACGGCGGGCGAGGTGTGGATCTCAGGCAGGAACGTCAGCTGGGAGGAGCCGAAGGATCGCGGCATCGGCATGGTCTTCCAGTCCTACGCGCTCTATCCCCGCATGTCGGTGCGCAAAAACCTCTCCTTCGGGCTTCGCGTCGCTGGTCTGCCGAAGGCCGAGATCGAAGCGCGCGTCGCCCGCACCGCCGCCCTCCTCCACCTCGATATGCTGCTCGATCGACGCCCCGCCGAACTATCCGGCGGTCAGCGCCAGCGCGTCGCCATCGGCCGGGCCCTGGTGCGGGAAGTGGACGTGTTCCTCTTCGACGAACCGCTGTCGAATCTCGACGCCAAGCTCCGCAACGAATTGCGCGTCGAGATCAAAAAGCTGCATCAGAGCCTCGGCAATACCATGATCTATGTGACTCATGATCAGGTCGAAGCGCTGACGCTCGCCGATCGCATCGCCATCATGCGCGATGGCGTCATCCAGCAGCTCGCCTCGCCGGCGGAGATCTACCGCCGCCCGGCCAACCTCTTCGTCGCCGGCTTCATCGGTGCTCCGGCCATGAATTTCATCGAGGGCCGGATCGAACGCGACGGCGACACTCTGCTCTTCCGGAGCAACGGGCTGGCCGTCGATCTCTCGGGATATGCTTTCCGGGCCGCGGTGGCGGAAGGGCCTGTTACATTAGGAATTCGCCCTGAGCATCTTGTGCTCGACGGGGTGGTAAGCGGGCTGCCCACCATTCCTGGCCACGTTTCCGTCGTCGAGCCGATGGGATCGGATACCGTCGTCTGGTTCGACTGGACGGAGCAGAGCCTCTCGCTTCGTCTTATGGGCGACGTCGACGTCAAGCCGGGCGATGCCGTGGCTCCGGGCCTGGATATCGCCAAGGCGTCGCTCTTCGCTGCCGATGGATCGCGGCTATGACGCGCCATCCCTGCGCTTTCCCGCAATTCCGGACGCGTCTCACGCTGCTTTGAGGAATTGCCCCAGGACAGGATTTGAAAGAGACATGTCTGAGATCGTTTATGATGCGCTGGTGATCGGCTCCGGCGCGGCGGGTTCCTTTGCCGTCAAAGAGCTGACGGCCCATGGACTGTCGGTGCTGCTGCTCGAGGCTGGGCCGGCCGTCGGCCCCAGAGATTTCGATCCGGCGCGCAAGAAGGCGCCGGCAAGCAGCATCAATATCTGGGAGCGCGCACGCGCCACACTGAAGGGGCAGCCGATCCAGGCGCGGGCGGCGTTCTTTACTGAACGCTTCAGCCACTTCTTCGTCAACGATCGCAAGAACCCCTATACGACGCCGAAGGGTGAACCCTTTCTCTGGATCCGCGGCCGCCAGGGCGGCGGGCGTCTGCACAGTTTCGGCCGCGTGCTGCTGCGCTGGACCGACGATGATTTCAAGATCCGCTCGCGCAGCGGAAAGGGCGTGGACTGGCCGGTCTCCTATGACGAGCTTGCGCCCTTCTATGACGAAGTGGAGGCCTATCTCGGGCTGTACGGCAACAGGGACGATGTGCCGACCTTGCCGGACGGCCTCTATGCGAAACCGGCAAGCCTGACGCCCGCAGAACAGATCTTCAAGCAGGCAGTGGAAAGCCGCTGGCCGGAACGGCGCGTCGTCTCCTGGCGCTATATCGCGCCGGACGCCGAACGCATGCCGCGACCGCTGCGGGAGGCAAAGGCGAGCGGGCGGCTGACAGTCCGCTATGACGCCATCGTGCGTCGCATCACCACCCACGAAAAGACCGGCCGCGCCACCGGTGCGGAATTCATCGATCGCAATACGGGCAAGGTTTCGACGGCGCGTGCCGCGACGGTCGTGCTCTCCGCCTCGCCGATCGAGAGCGTGCGGCTGCTGCTGAACTCGGCATCGGCAAGACATCCTGATGGACTCGGAAACAGCTCGGGCGGGCTCGGGCGTTATTTCATGGACCAGCTTCCATGCCTCGCCTTCGGCTCTTTTTCCAAGGCGAAGGGTTGGGCCGTTGACGATTCCGCTCCTGTCGATCCTTTCTACAATCCGTCGGGTGGGATCTTCATCCCGCGCTTCGGCGAGGGTGACGCCGCCCGCGGCGATTTCGACTATCAGGGCAGCGTCGGCAGGGCGCCGGTTTCAGAGGAGACCGATGCGCGTCTCGCCTTCTTCGGCTTCGGCCGCATGCTGCCCTATGCCGACAATCGCATCACCCTCGATGGCAAGCGAAAGGATGCCTGGAACATTCCGGTGCCGCACATTCGCTGCGTCATGCAGGAGGAGGAGCAGCGGCTGCTTCGCCGGCAGCAGGAGGCGTTGATCGCCATGATCCGGGAGGTCGGCGGCGACCTGGAATTCATCGGCTCTCCCAGCGGCCTCAAGGAGATGGGCAGGGGCGCCTTTCCCGACGCCGATGCCTTCAGCCGCTTCATGTTTCGCAAATGGTTCCGCAAGACCATGTGCATGGGCGCGGCAATCCATGAAACTGGCGGCGCGCGCATGGGCGAAAGCCCGGAAGCCTCGGTGCTCAATCCCTACAACCAGCTCTGGGATGCCCCGAACGTCATCGTTACCGACGCCAGCGCCTTCCCGGGCAGCGGTATCGCGGGCACGACGCTCACCGTCATGGCGCTGACGATCCGCGCCTGCCGCAACCTTGTCGACCACTATCGAACGGGGCTGCTCTAGTCCCGCCTCCATCTCGTCGTGAGCGGCGTCGAAGAAGTTCGCCGGCATGTGGAGTGGCGAAAGAGGCGAACAAGTGAACGAGCTTTGGGTTATCCAACCGTCACACTAACTTTGCAGTGACATGCTCCTGTCAACTGAGCAGGAAGGGAAAGCCCATGTCTAGAACACATCAGGACCAGCTCAGCCGGATAAAGGCCGAAATCGCCGACAGCTTCGATGAGGAGCTGGAAATGCAGATGGAGGAAGACCGGCTGGACGATCTGGTCGTCGAAGGAATGACGGAACCCGCGGAGCAGACGCTCGATCGAAAGATCTATTTCCGCGAGCTGTTCCGGCTGCAGCATGAGCTGGTGCGGCTGCAGGATTGGGTCCAGTACAAGCAATTGAAAGTGGTGGTGCTTTTCGAAGGCCGGGATTCGGCCGGCAAGGGCGGCGCGATCAAGCGCGTGACCCAAAGGCTCAACCCGCGCGTCTGCCGCACCGTGGCACTGCCTGCGCCGACCGAACGGGAGCGCCATCAATGGTATTTCCAGCGTTATGTCCCGCATCTTCCCACCGCCGGCGAGATCGTGCTCTTCGACCGCAGCTGGTACAACCGCGCCGGCGTCGAGCGCGTGATGGGGTTCTGCACCCCTGACGAACTCGAGGAGTTCTTCCGCTCGGTGCCCGAATTCGAACGGATGCTCGTCCGTTCCGGCATCGTGCTGATCAAATACTGGTTCTCGATCACCGACGAGGAACAGGAATTCCGCTTCAAGATGCGCATCCACGATCCGCTGAAGCAGTGGAAGCTTTCGCCCATGGACATGGAAAGCCGCATCCACTGGGAGGAATATACCAAGGCCAAGGAAGAAATGCTGGCGCGCACACACACCAGGGAAGCGCCCTGGTGGGTGGTGCAGGCCGTCGACAAGAAACGGGCGCGGCTGAACTGCATCGCCCATCTTCTCGAGCAGATTCCCTATGAGGATGTGCCGAAGCCTGAGATCCAGCTGCCGGGCCGTATCCGTCATGCCGACTACATCAGGGCGCCGGTTCCGCCTGAAATGCTCGTACCGGAGCGCTATTGAAAGCATAGCTGCAACAAGTCGGCTGCCGAAGCGTTGAAGCCGAGACCGCATGGTCACTGCCACCGTGCGGTCAACGTGTGTTTCCCAACGGCTGCATCGTGAAGTATAAAGACTGAGCGTCCTTCGGCCGATAATACGGAGATGACAGGAGGTTGATCATGACGGGCTTTTGGAGATTAATCGTTCAGGAGGTTGTGCTCTCGGCGATTCTGGCCGCCGGCACTGTTATCGGCCTTCCCAAGCTTGCCGATCCGAACGCCAGTGCCAATTATCCTTTGGCAATCGTCGTTTTTCTGGCGATGTCAGGGGCCTTGGTGGCTTATGAGCTTCTGACACGGAAGCCATCCTGATGCTCTCGTTTACCGGCCGGTTGGCGCAGCCAACAAGGTGCTGCCGACCGACAGATTGCGCCGGCAGGTCCGGCAAGCTCGCTGCGCCGCGCGAGAACACGGCGCAACGATTGCGCCGCCGGCAGCTGTCAGGCCGCGATGTCAGCCATATGATTCAGTTCCTCAACGGCATCATCCGGTAGCACCAATCCGGCAGCAGCGAGATTTTCCCTGAGATGGCCGAGCGACGACGTGCCCGGGATCAGCAGGATATTGGGTGCGCGGCGCAACAGCCAGGCGAGCGCCACCTGCATCGGCGTGGCGCCGAGGCGTGCGGCGACATTGGAGAGCGTGGACGATTGCAGCGGCGTAAATCCGCCGAGCGGGAAGAAGGGTACATAGGCGGTGCCTTGACGGGCGAGATCGTCGATCAGCCGGTCGTCGTTCCGATGCGCCAGATTGTACTGGTTTTGCACACAGACGATCTCGGCGATCCCGCGGCCTTCGGCGACCTGTTTTGATGTGGCGTTGCTTAAGCCCACATGACGGATCAGACCCTGCCGCTGGAGATCGGCCAGAACCGCAAGGGGTGCTTCTATCGAGCCTTCGGCCGGGCGATGCAGGTCAAATGCGATCCGGAGATTGACGACATCAAGCGCATCAAGGCCGAGGTTGCGAAGATTGTCGTGAACCGCCTGCGTCAGTTCCTGGCGCGAGAAGGCCGGAATCCAGGATCCGTCCGTGCCGCGCCGCGCGCCGACCTTGGTGACGATGACGAGATCGTCGCCGTAGGGATGGAGCGCTTCACGGATGATCTGATTGGTGACGTGCGGGCCGTAGAAATCGCTGGTGTCGATATGGTTCACACCGCTTGCGACCGCCTCGCGCAGCACTGCCAGGGCGGTGTCATGATCCCTGGGCGGACCGAACACGCCAGGCCCTGCAAGCTGCATGGCGCCATAGCCAAGTCGCCTCACCGTGCGGTCGCCGATAGTGAATGTGTCGGACTGATTTATGATGGACATGATCTCGCTCCTTTCAAGAGATGAGGCCACACTTACTCCTTGGCGGTGCGTATGATAATCGAGTACAATGCGCACAGGCTGTGCGGAGTGGCGAACAGTGAAAGCAGACCTGAGTGACCTCAACGCCTTCGTCGCAGTGGCGCGGGCGGGTGGTTTTCGCGAGGCAGCGCGCGCCAGTGGCAGCAGCGCCTCCTTCTTGAGCGAAGCGGTGCGTCGCCTGGAGGCCGATCTTGACGTCAGGCTCTTCAATCGCACGACCCGTAGCGTCGTTGCGACCGATGCCGGCAAGGGTCTGCTGGAGCGGCTCGGCCCTGCATTGACGGAGGTGGAGGCCGCGCTCGACGTGGTCAACCGTTTTCGCGACAGGCCGGCTGGTTCGCTGCGCCTCAATGTGCCGGTCAGCGCTGCACGGCTGGTGCTGCCCGCCATCGTCCCGCCATTCCTAGCCGCCTACCCCGACATTCGCCTGGAGATCGTCGCCGAGGAGAGCTTTGTCGACGTGCTCGCTGCCGGGTGTGACGCCGGCATCCGTTATGACGAGCGGCTGGAGCAGGATATGATCGCGATTCCGATCGGTCCGCGCTACCAGCGCTTTGCCACTGCGGCGTCGCCTGCTTATCTCGACCGCCACGGGCGGCCGCAACATCCGAGGGAACTTCTCGGCCATGCCTGCTTGCTGGGCCGTTTTGCCAGTGGTGCGCTGACGACCCCATGGGAATATGAGCGGGACGGTGAAGTCGTGCGGGTCGAACCGACCGGCCCATTGATCGTCAGGGTCGGTGGGGCGACCGATCTTTCCGTCGACGCGGCGATCGCGGGCACAGGAATCATCTGCATTTTCGAAGACTGGCTGCGCCCGCATTTCGACAGCGGCGTCCTCGAGCCCATCCTCGAGCCGTGGTGGCAGCGCTTTTCAGGACCGTTTCTCTATTATCCCGGTCGGCGTCTGGTGCCTGCGCCGCTCAGGGCATTCATCGACTTCGTCAAGGCATCGGCCGGCCGGGCTTGATGTCCGTCGGCGACCGGCATGCCTTCGGCCTTCGCGCCTATGTGTCGGAGCGTGACCTCGGCATTGTCGCCCATATCCGGTTTGCTGTTGGTGACCGCTGCGGCCGCCATTTTAATATAGCTGATGATGGTGCCGGGGCTGTCCCAATATTCAGCCGAAGACGGGGTAACCTTGAGGATGCGGACGGAGGGATCGTCGGGATTGTCCCACCATGCTTTTGCCGGCGTTGCCCATAATTCACGGATCTTTTCGCGGTCGTTCTGCACCTCGGCCGTCCCCGATATGGAAACATATTTCTGTGCCTTGGTGTCAGCAAAGGCCAGGCAGACATTCGGCCAGCGGGCGACCTCGTCGTCCTTGTGACTGGCTAGATCAGTCAGAAAATAGACTGCATTTTCGAGTTGCGCGCTATAGACAGACATTGGTCGGGCGCGCAGATCGTCGCCGTTGCGGGTGGTCAACATGCAGAACCCTATTCTGTCGATCAACTCCCACACCCGTGTCGCGTCATCCTGCTCGGCCATCGTCATCTCCATTGTGGGAAAGACGGATTAACCATTGGCTTGAGCCAATGTTCCCGCTGTTTATGCGGCCAACTCCCGGAAGGTGATCGAGTAACGCAGTCGGTCGACAGGCGGGATGGAATGCTCCCAGAGCGTTCTTGAGGCGCCGGCCATGAGATAGGCGGAGCCGGGTTCAAGCACGAGCGATCGTCGCTGCCACTTGTCGCCGTTCCGGCGCCTCAGCCTGAAGGTGCAGGACGAAAGCAGGGAGATGCCGACGACGCGGCCGAACACGGCTTTATCCTTATGCCAGCCGATCGGCGCGCCAGGCGCGTATTCCGTCACGAGAGCATGTTCCAGCGCCTCCGGCGCGATATTCGCGAAGCATGCGGCGATCTCGCGAATGGGGAGCAGCCATGAGGGTATTTCCCCTGCTTTTCTCATGCGCTGACTGTCGAAGTCGTATTTCCAGCCGAAGGAGACCGTCCTGCGCTTGCCTTCGAACCCGTGGAAGTCGAAGGCTTTGAACGGCAGGGCCGGTATCGCTTCGAGAGCTGAGCGCTGCAGATCGACGGGCACAATATCCCGGATATATCGGAAACCCTGGGGAAACCGTCGTCGGCCACACCAAAGAGATCCTTCTGCGCCATCATGGTCACCGCTCGCTCCTCAATGCACGCTCGGGGTTTCCATGACCATCGCGAAATCTTCTGCGACCAATTCGCTGACCGCTATGAGGATTTCCTCCCGTGAAAAGCCCGATGTCAGTGCGTGCTGGATCAACTCCTGTAAATCCGGCTCCACGACATCGCGACAATCCTCGAGGCGTTCCTCCGAAATGGTGAGGCTATTCAATTCGTCCATTGTCTATCCTTTCGGCAAATGTAACCGCTGAGGCCGGGGGCAGGATTCTAACGCGCGGCCGTCCGCTTGCGCCCGACCAACAGCCCTTCGCGCTGCATCTTCTTGCGTGCAGCCTTTCGCTGCCGGCTGATCGCTTGCGCTTTTTCCCGGAGGCGGCGTTCCGACGGTTTCTCATAGGCGCGCCGTTCCTTCATTTCGGGAAACAGCCCTTCGCGCTGCATTTTCTTCTTCAAGGCCCTGAGGGCCTGATCGACATTGTTGTCTCTGACGAGTACCTGCATGTCGGATTCTCCTTGTTGGATGAGTGTCGATCGTCTTTCAGCCGAACTGCGCGGCGATCGGCGTCTACATTCGCTGCGGCTAAAGAGGCTGAAATGCCTGGCCTACGGCCGCAATCGCAGTCGCTGTGTTTCGTCGCTCAAAAAGAAATCCCCTGCCGGCCGCGGCCGGATTTATCGTTTGTTGCTGGGATTGCCCATAGCGCGCGCGATGACGCCCACCGCCGATCCTTTACGTTCTTTGACGAGTCGGCACTGCTTGAGTGACCGATGGGATCGGGTTCGGCTCTAAAAATAGGTGGCGGCGATGGGGATTGCAATGGTGTGCGGGCACCATAAAGCAGCACCAGAAAAACGCCGCCGTAACCTAGTCGCCCCAGAAGTTCCTTCAAGTTTACCGCGTGTAAATTGTTCTAAATTGCTTCAAATTTGATTGAAGCGGCGTACGTAATGGTCGTTTTATGAAGCGACGACACACGTTATAGGTGAATTTTAACCTTTCGTTAAATAACCCGTTGACTTGAAGTATTAATAAGTTGTTAAAGAAGCCGCTCTCAAGAGGTCAAATTGGCCCGTTAATATACAATTTTAGGAGAAACTAATGGCTTCGCCGATTCACGCAACTGATGATAGTGCAACATTTCAAGAAACTGACGTAATTTCCGGAAATCTGCTTTCCAACGATTCGTCCGACAACGGACACTTGTTCCTGCGCGCCTTCGACGGCGCCAGCGTTGGCGCCAAGAGCGGCTTGAGCCAGATCACCGAAATTCACGGTGAGTACGGCACGTTCTTCGTCAAGCCGGATGGCAGCTATACCTATGTTCTGAGCGATGCCGCCAAGATCGGCTTCACCAACGGTGAAACGCTGACCGAGCGGGTCACCTACAAGATTTCCGACGGCAGCGGTCATACAGATGTTGGCGTGTTCTCCCTGAACATACAGGGCGTTACCCAGGTAAAGCCGATCGCTGTTGACGATACCTACAGCTTCACCGAAGGCAGCGTCATCGGCGGCAACGTTCTCGACAACGACATTGCCGGCGACAACGGCAAGCTGTTTCTCCGTCAGTTCCTGAGCACGAAGGTGGACTCCAAGGCAGATGCCGTAACTGACGTTCAGGGCACCTACGGCATGTTCCACGTCAAGGCCGACGGCTCGTTCACCTATGATCTGACGAGCGATCTGAACGATGGGCAGACCTACACGGAAGTTCTCCGCTATTACAAGATCTCCGACGGGGAAGGCCACACGGACACTGCCCTGGTGACGCTCAACATCCTCGGCACGGACGCTCATCCCGACGGCGTTGGTGTTTGATCCGCAGCAGTAGATCAGTGAGACAAGATGCCCGCCGCGCAATCGGCGGGCTTTTTTATATGCGCCGTTCCTCAATGATTGGCAGACATAACCCTTTTTAGCTAGTTCTTATAAAAGATCGGCAGGCGTAGTCTCGATGTTCGGAGGACACGCCCTTGACCGAACACATCGAACCCAAGCAAATCGAAACGGACGATCTGACGAAAGTCTGGTCCGTAACCGAGTTCTGCGCTCGCCATCGGATAGATGTCGAGGAGCAAGCGTTGTTGCTCAAACTCTTCGGACCATTCGCGACAGCCTGCGAGTTGCTCCATAATGCCAGGCGTGCGCCTCGATACCGATGAGGTCCTCGCTCGCCGACCGGCGATATTCCCCGCTTCCTTAATCGATCTCGACTTGCCATCCCGGGAACCGGCAGAAGCACCACCTGATCGGGTGGCCTTCGTTGTCGTGCTTCCGAGGGATTGGTGAATTCCCATCCGCCGTCACGCCCGCTGTGAGCTGGAGCGCCCCTCCATGACCTCCCGGATCGGACAATCTCCTGAATTGCTCCTCACTCTCTGCACAAAATCTGCAATCCGGCGCGGCATCTTCCCGCCATGAGCAAAAATGATATCCCGCCGCGCCTCACATCGCCCACCTTGCCGGATCGCCTCCGCGAGGACGGGTGGTGGCTGATCGAGGTTCCTATCGAGGCAAGGTCGGGAAATAGGCTCGTCGTGATCGAAAAACGGCATTTGCGAGAGGAGCACCAATGGACGCAGCCGAGATCCTGACACCACCGATGCGCATCAGGCGCGGCAGCGGCCGGGTCGCCGCTCTGCTTGCGCTGGTGGCGCTTGCCGACTTTCTGATTTTTGGCCACACCCCCGGGATCAATCTTTTCCTCTTTGCTGTTGCGGTCTGCGTCGGCATTCAGTTCTCGGCGCGCAAGCCGCCATCGCCTTCGACGGCGGCTCTTCTCGTGAGCTTTCTGGTCCTGGCTGCGGCTCCCCTGCTGGAAGCGACCTCACTCACGGGCCTTGCCTTTTGCCTCGGCGCGCTGATGTTGGTTGCTCTTATCAGCGCCAAGCTCATGCCTCGCCGGCCAACCGCGCTGCCTCTGGTATTTTGCCGTTTCGCACTTGTCATTCCGTTGCGACTTGTCGGGGATATCAGGAAATATCTTGCGACACCGGGTAAACATCTATCCCTAACCGGCGTTCAGCAGAGCATTGCCCTCTGGATCATGCCTCTCGTTCTCGCCGCGGTCTTCGTGTCTCTCTTTGCGGCTGCGAACCCGCTTATCGAGATCGCGTTGCGGAGCATCGATTTCGGCATTCTGCTGCAGTTCCTCGACCCTTGGCGGATCGGCTTCTGGTTGATGACCGCCATCGTGGTTTGGGCGATGCTGCGGCCGCGTTTGAAGCGGCGTGATGCGCGGTCGCAGGCCGGCAGGGCGTTCATGATCGTGCCCTCCAAAAATGCGCCGCTCGGCCACGCCTCGCTGCTGCGGTCGCTCGCCCTGTTCAATGCCGTCTTTGCCGTGCAGACACTCCTTGATCTCGTCTATCTCTGGGGCGGCGCGGATCTGCCGGATCACATGAGTCATGCTGAATATGCACATCGCGGCGCCTATCCCCTGATTGCGACCGCGCTTCTGGCCGCCGGCTTCGTCCTCGTTGCCATGCGGCGCGGCGGCCCCGGCGATTACAGTCCGCTCATCCGTGGCCTCGTCCACGCCTGGATCGCCCAGAACGTCCTTCTCTGCCTGTCGTCGATGCTGCGGCTCGGGCTTTACGTCGAGGCCTATTCGCTGACCGAACTGCGTGTCGCCGCCGGTCTCTGGATGGGGCTCGTCGCCAACGGCCTTGTGCTGATCCTGCTGCGCATTCTGCTCAATCGATCCAACCAGTGGCTGATCGCCGCCAACCTCGCCTCTCTCGTGACGGTCCTCTACATCAGCGCCTTCATTGATTTCCCGGCGTTCATCGCCCGCTTCAACGTCAAGCATAGCCAGGAGATCAGCCAGGAAGGCGCGCCGCTCGACCTTGCCTATCTCTCCTCGCTTGGCCCCTCCGTCATTCCGGCGCTCGATCTTTATCTCAGCATGCTGCCGGAACACCTGATCGACCGGAGGAGCGAAGCGGTGACAGTTCGGTACTACCTCGCCAGGAATTTCGGAATGCGCCGGAGTGACTGGCGGAACTGGACCTTCCGGGCGGCGCGGCTGGAGAGCTATCTTCTGGCCCCTGCAGCCATTGCAAGATAGGACGAGAACGATAACAACAGGCACGACAACCAGTACAGGACCGGTGATGGCGCCCCGCATTCTCGTCGTCGATGACGAGCCTCATATCCGCGATGTGATTTGCTTTGCTCTCGATCGTGCCGACTTGGCATCGATGGCGGTCCGCAACGGCACCGAGGCGATGGCGGCTTTCCGCCGCGGCAACATCGATCTGATCATTCTCGACATCGGTATGCCCGGTATGGACGGTCTGGAAGTCTGCCGTCAGATCCGCACGACGTCAGGATTGCCGATCCTGTTTCTGTCGGCGCGCGACGAGGAGATTGACAGGATATTGGGGCTCGAAATCGGCGGGGACGACTATGTGACGAAGCCTTTCAGCCCGCGTGAACTCGTGGCGCGGGTGAAGGCGATCCTGAAGCGCAGTGGCAGTGAAGCGGGGCCTGACAGGCGCCACGCCACGCTCGTCGCCGGCGAGCTCAGCCTGGATCGCGCCGGCAGGACCGTTATGTTCGGCAAGTGCGCTGTTGCGATGACGGCGCTCGAATTCGCCATCCTGGACGCATTGCTGTCACGGCCCGGTATGGTCTTCAGCCGCGAGCAATTGATGGAGGCGGCCTACGGCGCCGGCACCTATGTCGCCGATCGCACGATCGACAGCCATATCCGCAATATCAGGGCCAAATTCGCTGCCGCCGGCGGCTCCGGGGTCATCGCAACGGTTCACGGCATCGGCTTCAAGCTCGGCGGTGAAATCGGGAGGAAGGCGTGATGCCGGCGCCGAAGGTCAGGGTGAAATGGCGGCCGCCGCTGGCGCTGATCGTCTACGCGGTGCTTCTCACGGTGATGGCGCTGCCTGTCCTGATCGTCATCTGGTTTCGCGCCACCGAGGCGAGCGCGAACCGGATGGAGCCGGTGGAGATCATCGCCCTCGTCGTCGTCCTCGTGCTGACGCTCGCCGTCGCCTATGTGCTGACGCGCACCATCACCGGTCCCATCGACGCCCTGATCGCCCGGACGGATGAGATCGCCCGCGGCGGCAAGGCAGCAATCCGTCCGCTTGAAAGCTATGGAACGCGGGAGATCGCCGTGTTGTCGCAGAGTTTCCTCGATCTCGCGGGAAAACTGGTCGACCGCACCGAATATGTCCGCTCCTTTGCCGCACATGTGTCCCACGAATTGAAATCGCCGCTGACGGCCATTCGGGGCGCGGCGGAGCTTCTGCGCGATGATGATGCCGACAGGGCAATGACGAAGGCGCAACGCCTGCACTTTCTGGACAACATCGCCGCCGACGCTGTCCGTCTCGACGCATTGCTGCAGCGGCTGAGGGAACTTGCGCAGGCGGAAATGCCGATGACCGGGGGCGGAAGCAGCATTGCAAGCGTCATGGCCCTACTGCGCCAGCGATTTCCCGCTCTTGATATCTCAGGGACAGGCGATACGGAAGCATTGATTGCGCTTCCCGACGAGGCGGCCATCATCGTCTTCGCCAACCTTGCCGCCAACGCCCTTCAGCACGGCGCCGCGCTGCTTGAATTCACAGTGTCGGCCGACGCGCGAACGGCCCTCATTCTCGTCCGTGACGACGGCGGCGGTATTTCCGAGGCAAACCGCGACCACATCTTTCAGCCGTTCTTCTCGACCCGCCGCGAAGAGGGCGGCACCGGCATGGGGCTCGGCATCGTCCATGCCATGCTCAGCTCCCACGGCGGCACGATTCACCTTCGGCAGACGACCGGCGCCGGCGCTGAATTCGAGATTGCGATACCCTTGCTTTCCCAGCGCGGCTGAGGAGACCGCGCCGTCAGCTTTTCAGATAGCTGACGACGGCATCGGCGATCATTCCGCGATGGCGTTCGATGGTGTCACCGTCCGAGAGGTTGCGCCGGAAGATCGTGCCGAACGTATAACGGTTCGAGACGCGGAAGAAGCAGAAGGCGCTGATCATCATATGGATGTCGATCGGGTCGGCCTTCCGCCGGAAAACACCCTGGTCGAAGCCGCGCTGCAAAATGCCGGCAATGGTTTCGATGACCGAGACGTTGAGATCGCGGATCGCCTCGGAGCGAAGCATATGGGCGGCATGATGGATGTTCTCGATGCTGACGAGACGGACGAAATCGGGATTAGCCTCGTCGTGATCGAAGGTCGTTGAAATCAGCGTCCGCAACGCCTCTTCCGGCTCGAGATTGGACAGATGCAGATCGGATTCCAGCGAGCGTATCTTGCGGTAGGACTGCTCGAGGACGGCAAGATAGAGCCCTTCCTTGCTGCCGAAATAATAATAGATCATCCGCTTCGAGGTGCGCGTCTTCTCGGCGATCGCGTCGACGCGGGCGCCGGCAAGCCCATGGGTCGAGAATTCCTCGGTTGCGACGAGGAGGATATCTTCCTTCGTCTGCTGTGGATCGTTCTTTCGGCCGTTTTCGCCCCGTTCCGCCATGAGCCTGATTGCCGATCCTCTAACTTATTGTCGTGCATAAGGAATTCAGACTGTGGGCGGCGTTCAAGGCGAACGTCTCCATCTGTCTTTCCGTCAGTCTTATTCACCTTGACCGCATGTTTCAATAGATGACGCTTGACATACGAACTAGTTAGTACATTTTAGAGGCGCGACAATGGAGGAATTGATCGCGACGGCAATTGTTCGGTCACGGCACGCTTTCGCATGTCTGACGGATTGTCGGCGGACGGCCTGAACAAGGCCGGGCTTGGAGGAGCGAATGACCCGTATTATCGACTTTTATTTCTTCGCACTGAAAGCGACGATCGCCCTGTTGCTGGCGGGCATGGTCGTCCTCGTCTTCGGGAACGTCGTATTACGTTATGCCTTCAACCAAGGCATCACCTCGTCGGAAGAGTTGTCGCGCATCTTCTTCATATGGCTGACTTTCCTCGGCGCGGTGGTGGCAATGCGCGAGCATGCCCATCTCGGCGTCGACTCCCTCATCATCCGCCTCCCGAAACCCCTCGCCAAGCTCGCCGTGCTCCTCGGCTATGGAATGATGCTGGTCGCCACCTGGCTGATGATCAGCGGCAGCTGGGCCCAGACGCAGATCAACCTTCACGTCTCGGCACCGGCGACGGGCATTTCGATGGGCGTCTTCTACGGCGCGGGGCTCGCCTTTGGCGTGCCGGCCTTTTTCATCCTTCTCTGGGACGCTTTTGCCATCGTGACCGACCGCATTGACGTGACGACCGCTGAGCTCGTGCGCGACAGCGAGGAACAGGCGACACTCGAGGATCCCGCGCAGGCGGCCTTCCCCGTTCTGAAGCCGAAACACTGAGGAGCGCGTCATGACCGTCACGATCTTCCTCGGCGCCCTTCTCGGCCCCATGGCGCTCGGCGTTCCGATCGCCTTTGCCCTCATCATCACAGGCGTGGCGCTGATGATGTATCTCGGCATGTTCGATGCGCAGATCGTCGCGCAGAACGTGCTGAACGGCGCCGACAGCTTTCCGCTGATGGCCGTGCCTTTCTTCCTTCTCGCCGGCGAGGTGATGAACACAGGCGGCCTTTCGCGCCGCATCGTCAATCTCGCCATGGCCATGGTCGGCCATATCAGGGGCGGCCTTGGCTTTGTCGCCATCTTCGCGGCCTGTGTGCTGTCGAGCCTTTCCGGATCGGCCGTCGCCGATGCGGCCGCGCTTGGCGCCCTGCTCTTCCCGATGATGCTGAAATCGGGCCATGATCCGGCTCGCGCCGGCGGCCTGCTCGCTTCCGCCTCGATCATCGGCCCGATCATCCCGCCCTCGATCGGCTTCATCCTTTATGGCGTCATCGGCGGGGTCTCGATCACCAAGCTGTTCCTGGCCGGCATTTTTCCGGGCCTGATGATCGGCGCGGCCCTTTGCGTCACCTGGCTGATCGTGGCGCGCAAGGAGCAGTTCGCCCTTCCGCCGAAGCAAAGCAGCGCGGTGCGGATGAAGGCATTCGCCGAGAGCATCTGGGCGCTGACGCTTCCCCTGATCATCATCTTCGGCCTGAAATTCGGCGTGTTCACGCCGACCGAAGCCGGCGTCGTCGCGGCTGTCTATTCGCTCTTCGTATCGATGGTCGTCTATCGGGAACTGCCGCCGTCGCGGCTGTTCGAGGTCTTCGTCGCGGCCGCGAAAATCACCTCGGTGGTGATGTTTCTGGTGGCCTGCGCCGCCGTTTCGGCCTGGCTGATCACCGTCGCCGACGTGCCTGGCGAACTCGCCGCTCTCGTCGAACCGCTCATGGATAATCAGACACTGCTGCTGCTTGCCATCATGGTGCTGATCGTCGTGGTCGGTACCGCCATGGACATGACGCCGACGATCCTGGTCATGACGCCGGTGTTGATGCCCATCATCAAGCAGGCGGGAATCGATCCTGTCTATTTCGGCGTGCTGTTCATCATCAATAATTCGATCGGGCTGATAACGCCACCGGTCGGTACAGTGCTCAACGTCATCTGCGGCGTGTCGAAGCTTTCGATGGAGGATCTGATGAAGGGCGTCATTCCCTTCATGATCGCCGAACTGATCGTTCTCTTTCTGCTCGTCCTTTTTCCCACACTGGTGACCGCGCCGGTCGCCTGGTTCGGGCACTGACTTCGCTTGCGGCGATGGAATTTCAACATGGCCGGAGGGAGATGCCGGCTTCATCCTGGGAGGAAAACATGCTGACTAGATTGACGAAACTGGCTCTGGGGCTGGCCCTGCCGATTGCCCTCCTGGCGAGCAGCCCTGCCATGGCCGAAATCCGCGAACACAGCATCAAATTCGCGGCTGCCAACAACAAGGGCCATCCCCAGGTCATGGGCATGGAGAAGTTCGCCGAACTGGTGAAGGAAAAGAGCGGCGGCAAGATCGAGGTCAAGCTGTTTCCGGGCGGCGTGCTCGGCGGCGACGTCCAGACCGTATCGGCGCTGCAGGGCGGCGTGATCGAGATGACGGTGCTCAACGCCGGTATTCTCGCCAGCAACGTCAAGCAGTTCGGCGCTGTCGACCTGCCCTTCCTCTTCAACAGCGGCGAAGAGGCCGACAAGGTGATGGACGGCGCCTTCGGCACTGACCTGATGAAGCTCCTGCCCGACACCGGCCTCGTCGGTCTCGGTTATTGGGAGCTCGGCTTCCGCAACCTCACCAACAACCGTCATCCCGTCACCAAGCTCGAGGATATCAAGGGCCTGAAGATCCGCACGATCCAGTCGCCGATCCCGATCGAACTCTTCAACAGCCTCGGGGCCAATGCCGTGCCGCTGCCCTACACGGAACTCTATACCGCGCTTGAGACCGGCACCGTCGACGGCCAGGAGAACCCAGCCGCCAACATCATAAACGCCAAGTTCTTCGAAGTGCAGAAGTACATGACGATTACCCGTCACCAGTACAATCCGCAGATCGTGCTCATCAGCAAGAAGTTCTGGGACGGCCTGAACGATGAGGAAAAGGCGGTCTTCCAGTCCGCCGCGACGGAAGCCCGCGACTATCAGCGCAAGGTGTCCAGGGAAAAGGATGCCAACGCGATCGCGGAAATCAAGAAGACCGGCATGGAAGTCGCCGAACTCAGCCCCGAAGAGATGCAGAAGCTGCGCGACGCCGTCAAGCCGCTGATCGACAAGTTCACGGCTGAGATCGGCGCGGAGACCGTCACGCAGCTCTTCAAGGAACTCGACACGGTTCGCGGCAAGTAAGCGGAACCGGGCCCGCAGCGATCCTGAGGGCCTTTCCCACCACGAGCAAACGGGACCTGGCGCATGGCCGAGACACTGCTGAAACCGCTGAAGGCCGGGCTGATCGGCTCCGGCATCCAGGCCTCGCTGACGCCTGCCATGCATATGGAGGAAGGTGCGGCCCAGGGGCTGGATTACGATTATGAGCTGATCGATCTCATCAAGCTGAACGCCTCGCCGGCCGATCTTCCGCGGCTGGTCGCGGATGCCGAAGCGCGCGGCCTTGCCGGCCTCAATATCACCCATCCCTGCAAGCAGCTCGTCATTGCGCTGCTCGACGAACTGTCGCCGGAAGCCCGGGCGCTCGGCGCCGTCAATACCGTCGTCCTGAAGGACAACAGGCGCTTCGGGCATAATACCGACTGGTGGGGCTTCGCCGAGAGTTTCCGGCGCGGACTGCCGCAGGCCGATCTTTCCTCGGCCGTGCAGCTCGGAGCAGGCGGAGCGGGTGTCGCAACCGCCTATGCGATCCTGACGCTCGGCCTGAAGAGACTGACGGTCTTCGATCGCGAGCATGAGCGCGCCGTCGATCTGGCGGAAACGATGTCCCCGCTCTTTCCCGATGCGTCGATCACCGCCGGCGGCGACCTCGAGGCAGCGATGAAGGCGGCATCCGGCCTCATCCACGCGACGCCGACCGGCATGGCCAAATATCCCGGCACGCCGCTTCCGCCCGAACTCCTGGAAAGGCGGCATTGGGTTGCCGAAATCGTCTACTTCCCCCTGGAGACAGAGCTATTACGGCAAGCGAGGCAGCGCGGCTGCCGGACGCTTGATGGCGGCGGCATGGCGGTCTTTCAGGCGGTCGGCGCCTTTCGCGTGATTACCGGCAGGGAGCCGAATGCCGGTCGCATGCTTGCGCATTTCAAGACCATGACGACTTAACGCTCTCGCAAGGACCACTGCGATGAAGACATCGATTGCGACTGTTTCGCTGAGCGGCGACCTCCGCGACAAGCTGGAGGCGATCGCCAAGGCCGGTTTCGACGGGGTGGAGATCTTCGAGAATGATTTCCTGATTTTCGACGAAAGCCCGAAGGAGGTCGGCCGGATGGTGCGCGATCTCGGCATGGAGATCACGCTCTTTCAGCCGTTTCGTGATTTCGAAGGCATGCCGGAGCCGCTGCGCAGCCGCACCTTCGACCGGGCGGAGCGCAAGTTCGACCTCATGCAGGAAATGGGCACCGATCTCGTGCTGGTCTGCTCCAACGTCTCGCCGGCATCACTCGGCGGTCTCGACCGGGCCGCGGCGGATTTTCGTGAACTCGGCGAGCGCGCCGCCAAACGCGGCCTGCGCGTCGGCTATGAGGCGCTCGCCTGGGGCCGCCACATCCACGACCATCGCGATGCCTGGGAGATCGTCCGGCGGGCCGATCATCCCAATATCGGCCTGATCCTCGACAGCTTTCATACCCTCTCGCGCAAGATCGACGTCAATTCGATCCGGTCGATCCCGAAGGAAAAGATCTTCATCATCCAGCTTGCCGATGCGCCGCTGATCGACATGGACCTGCTCTATTGGAGCCGGCATTTCCGCAACATGCCGGGTGAAGGCGACCTGCCGGTGCTCGACTTCATGAAGGCTGTGGCGGCAACCGGCTATGACGGCTATCTCTCGCTGGAGATCTTCAACGACCAGTTCCGCGGCGGTTCGCCGAACGCGATTGCCGTCGACGGCCGCCGCTCGCTGCTCTACCTCGGCGACCAGGTGAAGCGCCAGCAGCCGGAGAGCGCACTGCTGGTGCCTTCAATGCCGCCGCGCGCTGCCGTCGAGGGCGTCGCTTTCGTCGAGTTCACCGCCGACGAGGACGAGGCGCGGGAACTCGAGGCGCTGTTTGCAAGCCTTGGTTTCCGGCAGGCGGCGAGACACAAGACCAAGCGAGTGGCGGTTTTCCGCCAGGGTGCCATCAATCTCGTGATCAACACCGAGCCAAAGGGCTTTGCCAGCGCCTCCTACGCCGTCCACGGGACTTCCGCCTACGCCGCGGGCTTGATGGTCGACGATGCCAAGGCAGCCTTGCAGCGCGCGCTCGCACTTGGCGCCGAACGGTTCGAACAATCGCTGGATACAGGCGAGATCGAAATGCCGGCGGTGCGCGGCGTGGGTGGCGGCGTCCTCTATTTCCTCGACCGCAAGACCGAGCTTGGCCGCATTTGGGAGATCGAATTCGATGCGGTCGAGGATGATGCCGCTCCGCAGCCGGCGGGGCTGCAATCGATCGATCATATGGCGCAGACGATGAAATATGAGGAACTGCTGACCTGGCTGCTGTTCTACACCTCGCTCGTCGAGGCTGAGAAGACACCGATGGTCGATATCGTCGATCCCTCCGGCATCGTCCGCAGCCAGGTGGTGGAGAACAGCGAAGGATCTTTGCGCATCACCATGAACGGGGCGGAAAACCGCAACACGCTCGCCGGCCGCTTCATCGCCGAGACCTTCGGCTCCGGCATCCAGCATCTTGCCTTCAGGACCGACGACATCTTCGCCACTGCCGCTGCCCTTGCCGGCAACGGCTTCGTTGCGCTGGCGATTTCGCCGAACTATTATGACGATCTCGAAGCGCGCTTCGGCCTCGACGCCGAATTTGCCGATCGCCTCAAGGCCAACAACATCCTCTACGACCGCGATGACGCCGGCGAATATTTTCAGCTCTATAGCCCCACCTATGGCGAGGGCCTGTTTTTCGAGATCGTCGAGCGGCGCGGTTATCGTGGTTATGGCGCTGCGAACGCCATTTTCAGAATTGCGGCGCTGAGGAAACATCTGAGACCGGCAGGCCTGCCCCGCACCTGAGAGGCCATCAGGCTGAAGCCCGCAGCATCAGTTCGGCATTGAGAAGAATGCGGCCCGCCGGTGCGGCAGGCCCCTCCCCCTCGCCGAGCCTGTCGAGCAGCAGTTCGATCGCCAGCCGGCCGATCTCGCTATAGTTCTGCGCGACCGTTGTGATCGGGGGGCAGGCGTATCGGGACAGTGGATGGTCGTCGTGTCCGGCGACACGCAGGTCATGGTTGACGCCGTGGCCGACCTTGACGCCCAGCTGGTAAGCGGCGGCGATAACGCCGAAGGCGACGCGGTCGTTGGCGCAAAGCACGGTGCGCGTCGGGAAGCCCTGGCCCGACGTCAGGATGCGGGTCGCCTCCTCGAAGCCGAAGCGCTCGAAGTCCCAGCTCTTGCTGTCGGCAAGCTCGACAATGCTGGGCGCCATGCGGAACTGCTCCATCGCCTCCAGGTACGCCGTCTGGCGCGTCAGGGCGTTGGTGTTGACATGCGGCATGCCGAAATAACAGGGCGGCTCGCCCGAGCGGCAGAGATAGTCGACGATCAGGCTGAAACTCTGGCGATTGTTGGTGCCGACGAAAGAGGACGTCTCGTCGAGCGGCGAGTCCACATAGATGAGGGGCACGCTGCGGCCGAGTTCGTCGAGCGTCGCATGGTGGGATTCGACGCCGAGCGGCGCGATGATCGCGCCGGCGACATTCATCGATTTCAGCGTCTTGATTGCCCGATCCTCCATCTCGGCCTTGCCGTCCGACGACAGGACGAAGGCGAGGAAGCCCGTCTCGTTGGCGATCATCTCGATGCGGCGGGTGAGCGCCATGTAAAAGGGATCGGTGGAATTGGGAATGATGACGCCGAGAATGTTGCTGCGCCGCCGGTTGAGATTGACGGCAAACATATTGGGCCGGAACCCCGATTTCTTCAGGGCCTGTTCGATCGTTTCCCGGGTCTTCTGGCGCACAGACATCGGGTCGCTGAAATATTTGGAGACGGTGGGACGCGACAGGCCGACGAACTCCGAAAAGTCCTCCATGGTTTTGATCGTCTTTGCCACCACCTGATCTCCTGACATGGCGTTTCTGACGGCTTTCTAGATGACTCATCGCCGAACGAAAAGCGGGTCCCTCGAGCGGCCGTGACGACGGCGATAGTTCAAGATTAATCGATGGAGAAGTGTACCTTCATCGTTGCCGGATCGACGGACTTCCTGGTGATGAAAGGCAACACCTCGCCGAGCGGCAGGCGATGGGAAACCAGCGCAGCCATCGCGCCCTCGTCCCGTTTGAGGATGGCAAGCGCCTCGGGAATGTTGCGGTTCAGCGAATGGGACCCGGCAAAACGGATCTGGCGGCGGAAGATCTCGAAGGGGGCGATGGAAACGCGCTGGTCGGGCGCACAGACGCCGAAGACGAGGATCGTGCCGCCATCGGCGGTAAAATCGATCGTGCCTTCGACGACTCGGGCGATCCCGGTCGCGTCGGCGACGAAATCGAAGGCCCGGCGGCGGTCCGCGAGCGCCTGGGAACCCGAGACGGCTATCCCCAGCCCCAGCTTTTCGGCAAAGGCGAGACGTCCCTCGTTGATATCGGCGACCGTCACCGACGAGACGTCCTCGGCCTTCAGGGAAAGCGCGAGCAGCAGCCCGATCGGTCCGGCGCCGAAGACCAGAGCCGTTTCCGTTCCTGTCGGCCCCGCCCGCAGGCCGGCGCTGTTAAGGCCGTTCAAGACGCAGGCGAGCGGCTCGGCGAGTGCGGCGAGGTTGAAATCGAGATCGCCGATCTCATAGAGGTGATCGGTCCTGACCAGGCTGTATTCGGCGAAACCGCCGTTCTCCGTCACGCCGTAGGCCTTCAGGTCACGGCAGAGATTGGTCAGCCCCTTGCGGCAGGCCGGGCACTCTCCGCAAGGAAGATTGGGATCGACGACGACGCGGGCGCCGACGGCAAGGCCGCAGACATCGCCCGCGACGGCCTCGACCACGCCGGCATATTCATGGCAGGGAACCAGCGGGAAGCGGCCCGCGCCGTAACGACCGTGCAGGACGTCGATATCGGTATGGCAAAGGCCGGCCGCGCGCACGCGCACCAGCGCATGGCCGGGCCTCAGTTCCGGCAACGGCAGCGCCTTGGTGACCGCGACGCCCTTTTCGGTATAGCAGATGGCTTCCATTCCTCTGGCCCCTGGCTTGGGTGGCGGGTAGAGCGATCAACTCATCCAGTTGCCGCCATCGACATTGTAGGTCTGGGCAAGAATGTAATCGCTGTCGGCGGAAGCCAGGAAGACGGCCAGGCCTTTGATGTCGTCAGGTGTCGCGAAACGGCCGATCGGAACCGATTTGGCAACGGCGGCCTTCTTCTCGCCGGGCTTCAGGCCCTCCCACTTGGCGAAATGGGCATCGACGATATCCCAATGCTCGCCGTCAACGACGCCGGGTGCAATGGCATTGACGTTGATGCCGTATTTCACCAGCGCAAGTGCTGCCGACTGCGTCGCCGAGATGATGGCGGCCTTAGAAGCGCAGTAAAGAAGCACGAGCGCCTCGCCGCGGCGGCCGGCCTGGCTCGCCATGTTGATGATCTTGCCGCCCCTGCCCCGCTTGATCATGACGTTCGAGACGGCCTTCATCATGAAGAGCGGTCCCTTCAGATTGACGGAGAAGACACGGTCATAACTTTCCTCACTGATCTCGTTCACGGGCGCCATGTCGAAGATGGCGGCGTTGTTGATCAGGATGTCGATGCCGTCGAACTCCGCATCGATCGTCTCGACGAGGGTCTCGATCGCGTTGAGGTCTGTAACGTCAAGCTGCATCGCCTTGGTTGCAGGGCCGATCGCCGCGGCGGATCTCGTCGCCCGATCAATGTCGATATCGGCGATGATGACTTTGGCACCCTCCTTGACGAAGGCTTCGGCGAAGCCCAGTCCGATACCGCGGGCCCCGCCGGTAATCAGGGCGATTTTGTCTTTCAGGCGCATTTCCATCTCCATTGAGGCACGCATGATATTATCATGCGTAAACTTTGTATCCGCTTGTCCATGTCTGCTGTCAACCGTGTTCAAGAGATTTCAAGTCCAAATGCGGCACCAACTGTCATTTTGCTCTATATGACAGACCCTGACTTAGTTTCTGCGACGCAATATAATTGTTGTCGCGAGGCAAGTATTTCTTGACTGCTGTGGTAGGGAGCGATAGGCCGAATGGCGCGTACAAAGACGCGGCATTGATCCGCGGAGTGAAGGAGATTGCGGATGCCGTCACGTCCCAGGACAGTTGCGCCAGAGACGCTCGGGCCAACGATCACGATCGGCGAAATTCTGGTGGAGATCATGGCGACCACCGTCGGTGCCGGCTTCCTGGAGCCGCAATCCCTGACGGGGCCCTATCCAAGCGGCGCGCCGGCCATTTTCATTGATCAGGTTGCGCGTTTGGACGGTGCCGCCGGCATCATCGCCGGCGTCGGCAATGACGATTTCGGGCGGCTGAATGTCGAGCGTCTGCGGCGGGACGGCGTCGACGTCTCCGCTATTGCCATCAGCGCCGACTGGCCGACGGGCAGCGCTTTCGTCCGCTACCGGCAGGACGGCGCCCGCGATTTCGTCTTCAACATCGCCAGATCCGCCGCCGGTCAGATCGCCCTGACGCCGGCCGCCGAGACGCTCGTTCAGCGGGCCGGCCATGTGCATGTCATGGGAACGGCTCTTTCCATCCCCGGTGCCCGAGAGGTGGTTCTTTACGCCATTGAGACGGTGCGCGCTCGCGGCGGGTCGGTTTCCCTCGACCCCAATCTCCGTAAGGAATTGCTGACGGATGGCGACGCTCTGAAAAGCTTCGACAAGGTGCTTGCAGCGGCCGACCTATTACTGCCATCAGGCGACGAGCTTTTCACCGCCGCTGGAATAACCGACGAGGCCTCGGCTGTCGCAAGGCTGCTGGAGCGGGGTATCGGCGAAATCGTCCTGAAGCGGGGCGAGCAAGGTGCATCCTTCTTCACCCACGACCTCGCGCGCGTCAATTGCGCCGCCTTCGCTGTCGACGAGATCGATCCGACCGGTGCGGGCGACTGCTTCGGCGCAACCTATCTCACCTGCCGCCGCAAAGGCATGGCCCCCGGGGCCGCTCTTCTCCATGCCAACGCGGCCGGTGCTCGCAACGTGACCCGGCTCGGCCCGATGGAAGGCGTCTCGACCCTTGCCGAACTCACGGCTTTTATCGCCGAAACCCCGAGGAGATAGACGATGGACCGGATGTTGATCCGTCTTGCCGCCGCCCGGCGTGAAGGCAGACCCTTCGGCATCACCTCTGTCTGTTCCGCCCATCCCGTCGTACTCAGGGCCGCCATCCGACGGGCGGTGCGCGATGGTATGCCGGTCCTGATCGAGGCGACCTGCAATCAGGTCAACCATCTCGGCGGCTATACCGGGATGACACCGGAAGACTTCATCCGCTTTGCCGAGCGCATCGCTACCGAGGAAGGGCTCGACCGTCCGCAGATGATCTTCGGGGGCGATCACCTCGGTCCCAATCCGTGGCGCAAGGAGAAGCCGGAAGCAGCGCTCGCGAAGGCCGAGGCCATGATCGAAGCCTACGTCCGAGCGGGATTCAGCAAGATCCATCTCGATGCCTCGATGGGCTGCGCCGGCGAGCCGGCCGCACTCGACGACCGGACGATCGCCGAGCGCGCCGCACGATTGGCGCAGGTGAGCGAAAGGACGGCGAAGGCGGTCGGCGCGCCGCTGCCGCTTTATATTCTCGGCACCGAAGTTCCGGTGCCGGGCGGCGCCGACCATGCGCTGGAAGAACTTCGGCCGACCGCACCGGAGGCCGCCCGCGCAACGATCGCCATTCATCGCGAGATCTTTTCGCGCGCAGGATTGGAAGACGCCTTTTCCCGTGTCATCGCCTTCGTCGTCCAGCCGGGCGTCGAATTCGGCAGCGAGAACGTGATCGGCTACAGACCCGAGCTCGCGACTGAATTGACCGCCCTTCTCGACGAGGAACCGCAATTTGTCTTTGAAGCGCATTCCACGGATTATCAGACGCGCGATGCGCTGACGCGGCTGGTAAAGGACGGCTTTCCGATCCTGAAGGTCGGCCCGGGCCTGACCTTTGCGTTGCGTGAGGCCGCCTATGCGCTCGATATGATCGCCTCAGAGATGGTTGCCGGTTATGGCGATAGACCGCTTATGGCCGCGATGGACGCGCTGATGCTGTCGGCACCGGGCGACTGGCAGGCCCATTATCATGGCGACGAGACGGCTTTGCGTCTGCAGCGGCACTACAGCTACAGCGATCGTATCCGCTATTACTGGAACAAGCCGGAGGCCGACCGGGCGTTCGAGAATCTGCTCAGCGTGCTGCGCGGAAAGACGATCCCGGAGACGCTACTGCATCAGTATCTGCCGCAGATTTCGGCGGCCGAAGCCGGCGATCCCGAGACCATATTGATTACCGCGGTCGACAGTGTGCTGGCCGATTACCAGAGCGCTTGCGGCACGATGCCCTGAACTTTTCCGAGCAAAAAGGAGGACGCCTGGCTGCCGGGCCGCGAATCCGCCCTTCCCTCTCCGACGCTTACCGCGTCGTATAGCCACCATCGATCACCAGCACTTCGCCGGTGACATAGCTTGCGGCGGCCGAGCAGAGGAACAAGGCTGCACCCGCCACCTCCTCCGGCTGCCCGACACGGCCCATTGGCGTCATGCTGCGCCAGGTCGGGAACCAATCCGGATTGGCGATGCCGCCGCGCGACATATCGGTCTCGATATAGCCGGGAGCAATGGCATTGACGCGGATGTTCTCGGCGGCGACTTCGCTTGCCAGGCTCTTCGTCATCATATGGACTGCCGCTTTGGAGGCGTTATAAGCGACCTGATTCTGCGGAATGTTGGACACGATGCCGGAGATCGAGCCGATATTGAGGATGACGCCGCCGCCCTGGCGCCGCATCGGTGCAAGTGCTGCGCGGCAGGCGCGAAAGACGGCGTCGACATTGACAGTCATGATCTCGCGCCAGATGGCATCGGAGAATTCCCCACTGTCGCCATGAATGGCGATGCCGGCATTGTTGACGAGGATATCGAGCCGACCCGCCCGTGAGAGTATCTGGGCAATGAGCCTATCGGCAGCATGGTCTGTCATCATGTCGGCGACGACGAAATCGCGATCGACGCCGGCCTTGGCCAGCCGGTCTTCCGCCGCCGCGCTGCGGGTTCTCCCGCTGATGAAGACTTTGGCGCCCGCCTCGCCGAGTGCCTCGGCGATCGCCAGGCCGATGCCGCGCGTGCCGCCGGTCACAAGCGCCACCTGTCCGTTCAGGCGAAATCTGTCGAAGATCATGGCCGTTTCCTTTCTGTGGCTATGGGGGCTGGCGCATCTGCTCAGATGTCGGTGCTCTGCGGCAGAATGACGAGGTCGCGGATCGTGACGTTGCGTGGGCGCGTCAGCATGAAGAGCACCGCTTCGGCCACTTCTTTCGGCTCCATCAGACCACCGGCGGCGAGCGCCTCGTCGAGCTTCTCCTGCGGCCAATCGCTCAGAAGAGCGGTCACGACAGGCCCTGGCGCGACGGCGCCGACCCGCAAGCCATGCTTGGCAACCTGGCGCCGGAGGGTGTGGACGAAGGCCTGGACCGCGTGTTTGGAAGCCGTATAGATCGGCTCCCAGACCACCGGGATCATCCCGGCGACCGAACTCGTCAGGATGATATCGCCGGTCTTGCGTCCGACCATATGCGGCAGGACGGCATGCACCGAGCGAAATGCGGCGTTGATGTTTAGGTTGAGCATGCGATCCCAGGCGTCGGGATCGCCGTCAAGCACTTCACCGCCGATATAGGAGCCGGCATTGGCATGGAAAATGTCCAACTGGCCCGCTTCCTCCAGAATAGCGGGCATCATCTGCGCCACGCTTTTTGGATCCAAGAGATCGACGACCAGGGGAATTGCCTTTTCGCCGAGTTTCGAGCAGACATCCCTCAACGCCTCTTCGTTGCGGTCGATCAGCACGACGCGGGCGCCTGATGCAAGCACGGTCCTGGCGCACTCCAGGCCGATACCCGACGCCGCCCCAGTGACGGCCGCGACTTTTCCAGACAGATCCTGTCCCATTTTCTTCCTCTGCTTTCCTGTTGATCTAGGCCCGGCCGTGTGAAATGCGCGAGCGGCGTGCCAGTGAGTCGACGATGACGGCGACGGCAAGAACGGCCCCCGTGATCATGTAACGAAGCGATGACGACAGATCGAGGAGCGTCAGACCGCTGGCGATCGACTGGATGACGATGATGCCGAGAAGGGCCGAATAGGCACTGCCGCGTCCGCCGAACAGGCTGGTGCCGCCGATGACCGCCGCAGCGATGGCGTTGAGATTGACGTCGCCGGTGCCCGCCTGCTGGCTGGCCGTCGCCAGTCGCGCTGCCGACAGCACGCCGCCGGTCGCGGCCAGCAGAGCGCACATGACGAAGGCGCTCGCATAGATGCGTGATACGTTGATGCCCGAGCGGCGGGCCGCCTCCCTGTTGCCGCCGACGGCATGCATGGAGCGGCCCCACTTCGTGCGGGTCAGCGCATAGTTCATCGCTGCGACCAGGCCGACGAACAGGCCAAACATCCATGGAATGCCGCGGGACTGGTTGAGATAGAAGGCGACCGCTTCCAGAGCGACGGTGATGATGACGGCACGCAGAAGCAGTCCGCCAACCGATTTCGAGGACAAGCCGGCCGCCCGTCGGCGCGCCGCCGTGCGGTAGCTCGCGAAGAAGAAGCCAAAGCCCGCAACCGCCACCAGCAGATAGGCGACCGGGTCGGGCATGACCATGATCTGGCCGAAGTTCACCAGCCACGACCCATAGGGAAGATTGATCGAACCGGTTGCTCCGAGCATATACAGCTGCAGGCCGAGAACCGCGAGCAGTCCGGACAGCGTGGAGACGAAGCTCGGCATCCCGAAGCGGTTGAACAGGAACGCGTAGAGCGAGCCGATCAGAGCGCCGACGATCATCGCGGCGAGCACCGCCGCGACCACCGGCCAGCCCTGATTGACCCAGAAGACGCCGGTGAGCGCCGAGGCGAAGCCGCTGACCGAACCGACGGAGAGATCGATCTCGCCGACCATCAGGATGCAGACGATACCGAGCGAGATGACGCCGACCGTCGAGCAGTCGAATAGCATGTTCACGAGGTTGGCGCTGGAGAGAAACACCGGATTGAGCGCCTGGAAGACCGTCCAGATGATCGCCAGGCCGACGATGACAGGCAGCGAGCCGAGGTCGCCCGAGCGGATGCGGTCCCAGAAGGCGCGGACCGACCCGGCAAGGCTGTCGTCATGGCGCACTCTTTCGTCGCGCCGGTCGAGAAGCGCGGGTGATGCCGGTTCGTTCTGAATGGTCTTCATCATGGCCTTCCCTCCTCATTCTCTTGGCTCTGTGCCTTGCGGCGCATGGCGCGGCGGGAGACGGAATTGTTGGATGCGCCGGTAATCGCGCTGACGAGCTCTTCGTTGGATGCGTCGGGCATGAAGGTGCCGTTGTTGCGGCCGAGCCGAAGGACGACGATACGGTCGGCGACGGCCCGCACATCCTCCATGTTATGGCTGATCATGATGACGCCGAGGCCGCGTTCACGCACGCGTTCGATCAGATCCAGTACCTCGGCGGTCTGGGCAACGCCGAGTGCGGCGGTGGGTTCGTCGAGCATGATCAGTTTCGGTTCGAGCAACAGCGACCGGGCGATCGCTACTGTTTGACGCTGGCCCCCGGAAAGCGAAGCGACGGGCTCACGCACGCTCGGGATCCGCGCGGAAAGTTCGTTCAGAAGCTTCCAGGCGCGGATCTCCATCGCGACCTCGTCGAGCTGGAAGGGATTGAGCTCCTTTCCGAGAAAGATGTTGGCGACGACGTCGAGATTTTCGCACAGCGCCAAATCCTGGAACACGGTCGCAATGCCCAGACTGAGCGCAGCGCTGGGGCTCGATAAATCTGCCTGTTGACCCTCGAACAGGATGGTGCCCGAGGTTGGCTGGTGCACGCCGGCCAGGATCTTGACCAGCGTCGATTTGCCGGCGCCATTGTCGCCCACTAGCGCCACGACTTCACCGGCATGCACATCGAGTTCGATATCGGTCAGCGCCGACACCGCTCCGAAATTCTTCGAAATTCCACGCAGGCTGAGGACGGGCTGGCGGGACTCAAATTGATAAGAGGTTTCAGACATCGCCTGGTCTTTCGGAAAAAGCGAAATCGGAAGCGCGACCGATGGCGGTCGCGCTTCCCTTTGGATTATTTGGTGATGCCGAGCTTCTTGCAGCCGTCTGCGTAACGGCCGGTGCAGAGTTCTTCGGCGGTGTTGATCTTCTTGTCGATGATCTCGGCCTTCAGGTTTTCGGCAGTGACGACGGCCGGCACGAAAAGCTGGGCGGGCGTGTCGTAGAGCGTCATCTCGGCCTTGATTGTCTCACCTGCCAACAGCTTCACGGCGACATCGGCAGCGGCAGCGGCGACGATTTCGCTCGGCTTGGAGATCGTGTTGTACTGATCCCCGGATATGATGAGCTGCAGCGCGGCGATCGTCGCGTCATTGCCGGTCACCGGCGGCACCGGATCGACACCGGCTGCCTTGAAGGCTGCGATGGCACCACCGCCGGTGCCGTCATTGGCGGCGACGACGCCGACGATCTGCTTTCCGAAACGCGTGATCTGTCCGGCGGCCCATTGCTGAGCGTTCGCCGGCTGCCAGTTCGGCGTATCGAATTCGGCAAGCGTCTTGTATCCGCCGCTCGCCAGACCCTCATGAATGCCGTCCTTGATCAGCCCGGCAGCGGCATCGGTCGGCGAGCCGTTGATCTGCAGAATGCCGCCGCCGTCAGTCGGCACGTTCTTGGCCTTCAGATGCTGGACCAGCGACTCCGCGATCGCCTTGCCGATCGCCTTATTGTCGAAGGAGACGTAGAAATCGGCCTTGCCCTTCGGGATCGGGCGGTCATAGGCGATGACCTTGACGCCCTGACTCTGGGCGAGTTGAACGAGAGAGGCTGCCGCCGCCGAATCCACCGGATCCAGCACGATGACCTTGGCGCCCTGGGTGATCGCCGAATTGAACTGTTGCTGCTGTTTGGCGATATCGGCATCGGCATTCTGATAGATGACCTTGCAGGACGCACAAAGCTTCTTCATTTCGGCGACGAAGCCCGGATGGTCGTGCTCTTCATAACGGGTCGAGCCCTGGTCGGGCATAAGGAACGCGACGGTTGCATCCGCCACCGCGCTTTGTGCAAAGGCGGAACTCCCGCCGAGCAAGGACAGCATAAGTGCCGCGGCGCCTACCGCTCTTGTCGAAAATTTCGTCATTTCCATCTCCTCCCATTGGAAAAAATCGTGTAGTGCATGATTGCAGTGTTCTGCTGTGCCGTTCGGCTGAATGAGCGGCTGTGCCTGTCCCGGCTGTTTCTGAGGACAAGCGTCTCCTTTCGCGAGCAGCTCCTCGCGCGCTCACGTTCAAGCCTGCGTCAGTTTTCGCTCCTCCTCCTTGTCCTCCCCTATTGCCGTCTTCGGCGGACCTTATGCCGCCTTCGCCACGTTGATATTGTCACCCAACAATCGCCGGAAGCGGGATGGCGTCATGCCTTTTTCCGCGAGAAACTGGCGGTTGAAGTTGGACAGATTGTTGAAGCCGACCTCGAAGCAGATGTCGGTGATCGACGCATGCTCGTCGCTCATCAGGATCTGGCAAGCGAGATTGATGCGCAGGCGTTTCACATATTGCACGAGCGACATGCCGGTATGGCGGCGGAAAGCGCGTGAGAAGGCGCCTGTGGACTGTCCGGCAATTTCAGCGAGATCGGTTTCGTCGAAGGATTTCGTCAGATTTTCTCTGATATAGGCGAGCGCCTTATTGATGCCGGCCGACATATAGCCCGAGGGGTCGGGCAGATAGCTGGGGCTTGCGAGAAGCTGGGCATCCTGCGCCCGGCTGAGCAGCCCGACGATCATCATGAAGAGCTCGATACGGCGTACGCCCTGGGCCTGCTGCACCTCGTTCATCAGAGGCGCCGCCTGCCGGCTGGTCTCAGTGCCGAAGAGCACGCCCCGGCGGGACGCTTCGAGGACCGGCTCGAAGGGATTGAGCTCGGGCAGCACCTTCATCGTGTCGCTGATGAAATTCTCACTGAACTGGATTAGCTGGCATCGAAGCGGAATGCTCGATCCCTTCGGGACGTCGCTGATCCAGTTGTGAGGAAGATTGGGGCCGGCCAGCACCAGATTGCCCGGTTCGAACTCGCCGATGAAATCGCCGACGAAATAGCGTCCTGTGGTCGCCACGACGAGATGCAGTTCATATTCCGGATGAAAATGCCAGCGAACGGTGTGATAGGGATAGCCATGCGCCTTCGTTGCGAAGGATTCGCCCGGTCTGATCTGAACGACTTCCAAGTCAGGTTCCATCGTTTCCTCCTCCGAGGGGCGGTTCTACGTCCGCCTGCCAAATTCCCTTTTGGCTTTATTATTATGACGAGTGTAGTGGGCTCGCTTCATGCCCGCCACCACGATTCCCGGCCAAAACCGATACTTTTTTGATGATTGATGCAACGCAGGCGGCGCAAAGACGACGGGAATCTGCCCTTGAGACCGTCTGAAATTCAACTCAGGCGGCCAGGGCGGCAATGACATTCCTGACCAGTGCAGCCGAAGACAGCCGGCTCGTGGCGCAGCTCGGGGCGCCGATGGCCCCGACACGCACGGAGACGCCGCCGCGCGCATTGGCGATCGCAAACATCGACTCGTCGGTCAAATCATCGCCGATAGTAATGGGGCAGCGGTTCTTGAAAGGATCTGACTGAAAAAAGCGCTCCAGCGCATCGCCCTTGCTCGACCGTGCCGGTCGCAACTCGAACACCCTTTTACCGAGCTGCAACGCCCAGTTCGGTCCGGCCAGCTCCGCATAGTGATGCATGCGCTCCTCGAGCACTTTCTCATATTCGGGCGCCAGCCGGTAGTGCGCGGCAACGGCGGCACCCTTATCCTCTATCAGAACTCCCGGATAATGTTCGGCTTCGGCGGTCAATGCATGTTTCAGTGCCTGGAACTCGGGGGTCGCCTCGACCGTATGCATTCCGGCGGCGCTCCTGATCTCGGCGCCATGCAGGCCTGCGGTTGGAAATGCAAAGGGCTTGAACAGCTCGTCTGCATAAGCAAGCGAGCGCCCGGTGACCAGCGCCAAGGCGCCGCCGAGCTTGTTGGAAAGGCGATGAAGGTGTCCGGGCAGGTCCTCTGGGACCTCAATCGCATCCGGTGTCGGTGCAAGATTGAGCAGTGTTCCGTCGATGTCGAGGAACATCGCCCAATGATCAGGTTCCTCCAGCACCATTGAAAGCATTTCCTGGGTAGCGGTGTCGTTCTGCACGGCATTCTCCAAACTTTGCAATCAGTGAAGCTAGGTCGCCCGCCGGCAAGGACAAGATGACGTCGCCGGCACGGGAACATCCAAAGGCGGGTCAGCGTTTAATCTCGCCGCCCGTTCAAGCACTCGCGCCGCAAAGGTAAATCGATGGCCAAAAGCAATTCCAAGAATAGCGAGGAGGTCATCGCGCCGTTGGCGCATGGCGCGACTGTTTTGCCGCTGGTGACGATCGACGACTACAACAATGAACTGCGTGACAAGAACGGCTTTGTTGGCGACAACGCCAACAAGAAGACTTTCCAGCAGAAGCTCGACGATTGGAGAAAACATGTCCGCAAGTTCGGAGATGACCCGATCGGGAAGGTTTCGACAGCCAAGCTTTCCAAGAAAAAAATCGAGTCTCTGCTGAAAGGGGACGACATGGAGGCCGCCGCACTGGTCATGGGGGCGGTGGAGGACTTCGCGCAGGACTTTGCCGAGGTCATCAAAAAATTCCTCAAGGACGAGCGCTGGTCCAAGACCGAGCGCATCGTCGTCGGCGGCGGCTTCAGGCAGAGCCGCTTCGGGGAACTGACGATCGCCAGGACCATGGTTCTGCTCAAGGCGGCCGGCATCAATATCGAGGTCGTCCCGATCGTCCACCATCCCGACGAGGCTGGGCTGATCGGCTCCGTCCACCTCATGCCGTCCTGGATGTTCAAAGGCTATGAGGCGATGCTGGCCGTCGATATCGGCGGCACGAACGTCCGTGCCGGAGTCGTCGAGTTCGGAAAGGAAAAAAAACCGCACTTCGCCGATGCGAGTGTCTGGGAATCAACGATCTGGCGTCACGCCGACGACGAGCCGAGCCGCAGTGCGACGGTAGAAAGGCTGGCGGCGATGTTGCAGGAACTGATCGATAAGGCAGAAAAGGCCAGTCTGAAGCCGGCCCCGATCATCGGGATCGGCTGTCCCGGCATCATCAAGGCAGACGGCTCGATCGAACGCGGCGGACAGAACCTGCCGGGCGGCAATTGGGAAAGCGACAGCTTCAACCTTCCCGCCGCACTGATGAAGGCCATTCCCGCAATCGGCGATCACAGCACATTCGTGATGATGCACAATGACGCCGTCGTGCAGGGCCTGTCGCAGATCCCTTTCATCGATGACGTATCGACATGGGCGGTGCTGACCATCGGCACAGGGTTGGGCAATGCCCATTTCACCAATCGCGAGGGAATGAAAGCGCGATAGCCCGACCAAGAACGGGAAAGCGGCCGGCAGAGCAATGATCATGTCGCTCCTGCGTGCGGACCGCAATATAGAGTCGGCCGGCGCTGCGTGGCCTTATGGTAAATAACAGGTAAACAACGAGGAATTCCGTAGACGGAAGCAAATTCGCCCATAGGTTCCGCTAGGCAAGTGCCGGTTTCCGGAGGGGTAGGTCGATACGGGACCGTTAACGATTTCGATCATACCTCTCCAGACATGATTCGCATAGCGCGAGCGTTTGCAATCCTCACGGTCAAGGGTCGCAGCTGACTGTTCCAGTCTGCGCCCACCCGCAACTCGCAACCCCTCTAGTACGCATAGTCTGAACGGAACGCGGCCGTCGTATCCGCGGGCATGCCGTCGCATTGTCGCCGTCGCAAGCGCCATCTCGGGAGCGATGCTTGATTGAGCCCCTCTCCTTTTTCGCCGCACATTGAAAAGATGGTGATAAAGTCGGCGGGCGGTTCTCCGCCGGTTCAAATTGCGCTTATCTCTCCTTCACGCAAGCTCATATGCAGACGAAAGATGGAAGATGAACTTCAAGGGAATAAGCGCTCCGCTCAATGCCGGCCGTCTCGAACAAATGCTCGGGCTTGCCCCGTCACGCCGCGATCCCGAATCCCAAGATGGGAATGTCAAGTCTTCCGGCGTCGAGCCCGTCCGCGGCTTGGAGGCCGAAAGCCTCTGCCCTTCGTCTGCTTATAAATAGGAAGCGGCATTTACCTGGTCCTGTGCCAAGCCCAGTTATCTCCGAGATGAGTCGGCGGTGCCTTCAGGTCCGTCGAGAACCTGCCGCGATATGTCGGGGCGGCTTTGGCGATGCGGGTTCGCCGCCGTTGTCAGCTGACAATTGCGCTAAGATTCCGGAATTCCACGTAATTTTTTCGACGAATTCAGTTTGCTATATATTGGCTAACCAAGAATTCGCTTGACGGAATCGCGAGACTCACGATCATTTGCGCAAAATTGCCCGATTTATCAGGATTTGCGTGAATGCCGACCAAGGCCGCGATTGTTGAGAAAGCCAGAAGAGCGAGTCAAGTCTCGATCGACGAGACGATTGCGCAGGACTCGACGATGCTCAGCAGCCAGCTCCAGGTGCTGTTCGAGCGGTTGTTTTCGCCCGATGCCCGTAAGTCGCTGCGGCGGTTCAGCAGCACCGAGGCCGCCAAGCTGCTCGGCGTCACCGACAGCTATGTTCGTCATCTCACTGCCCAGGTGGAAAGCATCAATCCTGAAAAGACGTCCGCCGGTCGCCGTGTCTTCTCGCTCGAAGAAATCCATGCGATGCGCCAGCATCTGGGGCGCACCAAACCATCCTATCTGCCGATGCGCCGGCCGGGCGATCATCTCCAGGTGATCGCCGTCACCAATTTCAAGGGCGGATCCGGCAAGACGACAACGTCAATCCATCTGGCGCAGTTCCTGGCGCTGCGTGGCTATCGCGTGCTCGCCGTCGACCTTGACCCGCAGGCGTCGATGTCGGCGATGCTCGGATATCAGCCGGAGTTCGATGTCGGTGAAAACGAGACGCTTTACGGCGCCATCAAGTATGACGAGACGCGCCGTGACGTGGCCGACATCGTCCGCCAGACCTATTTCCCCGGTCTCGATCTCATCCCGGGCAATCTCGAACTGCACGAGTTCGAGCACGATACGCCGAAGGCGCTGGCCGACAGCAATCGCGACGACAAGGACATGTTCTTCATGCGGGTCGGCAATGCGCTGCATTCGCTGGAACAGAGCTACGACGTCGTCATCATCGATTGCCCCCCTACCCTCGGCTTTCTGACGCTGTCTGCTCTCTGCGCTGCGACTGCCGTGCTGATCACCGTTCATCCACAGATGCTCGACGTGGCGTCGATGAACCAGTTCCTGACGATGACCTCCGACCTTTTGGCCGTCGTCAAACAGGCCGGCGGCAATCTCGAATATGACTGGATGCGTTATCTGATCACCCGCTATGAGTCCAATGACGGTCCGCAGGCGCAGATCGTCGCCTTCCTGCGCAGCCTGTTCGGCGAGCGCGTGCTGACCTCGATGATGGTAAAGTCAACGGCGGTTTCGGACGCTGGCCTGTCCAAGCAGACGATCTACGAGGCGGGCCGCGAGACGATGCATCGCCAGACCTATGACCGCGGCGTCGAATCCGTCGACAACGTCAATGCCGAGGTCGAGCAACTCATCCGCAGTGCATGGAGCAGGACATGAGCCCAAAAGGTCGCGATATCCTGAAGAGCATGGTTGGCGCCGTCGAACCGGCACGGCCGGAGACGCCAAGCGCGCCACCGCCGCATCGGCCGTCGGGTGCGGTCAAGGCGATGAACCTGTCGCTGGGACGGTTAGGAGAGGAAGCAGCGGCCGCCAAGGCCCTGCGTGAGTCCCTCGCCTCTGGCGACAAAGTGCTGGAGATCGATCCGGCTGTCGTCGAAATGTCCTTTATTCGTGACCGCATCCCGGTCGACAAGGATCCCGAGTTCGAGCGATTGAAGCAGTCGATCCAGGAAAGCGGACAGCAGGTTCCGATCCTTGTGCGTCCGGACCCGGTAAAGGCCGGGCATTACCAGGCCGCCTATGGCCACCGGCGCTTGCGTGCGGCCGCGGAGACCGGTGTTGCCGTCAAGGCCGTGGTGCGCAAACTCACGGATGAAGAGTTGATCCTTGCGCAGGGTCAGGAGAACGGCCCGCGTGTCGACTTGAGTTTCATCGAACGGGCGCTGTTTGCGCGACGCATGGATGAGCATGGCTTCAGTCGCGACATGATTGCCCAGGCGCTGGCGACGGATAAACCGGAAACGTCACGGCTGCTGCAGGTGGCGCAGACGATCGATCCCGAGATTATCCTTGCCATTGGACCTGCGCCCAAGGTGGGGCGCCCCCGCTGGCTGGCCTTTGCCGAAAAATTCAGGGAGACAGGTGGGCGGAAGAAGGTGCAGGCCGCAATCGCCGGCGCCGCTTTCCAAACGCTGGAGAGCAATAGCCGCTTCGATGTCACCTGGAAGGCACTGGAGGAGAAGGGCGCGCCGCAGCGGGAAGAGCAGACGCTTCGGACGCAAAGCGGCGGGACGCTTGCTTCGGTGAGCCGCTCGGGCAAGAGCTTTCGCATCACCGTTAAATCGGCGGCATTTTCTGATTTCCTGGCTCGGCGGTTGGCAGGTCTCGCCGCCGAATTTGAAGAGGAAAATAACGGAAAATGAGGCAGTTTAACTGATTGTCAGCTGACAATTTGAACAGGAGATAACGCGCAAAAGAAAAAAGCCCCCGAACGTCACCGTCACGGAAGCTTTCCTCGTAGTCTTGAACACCTCCGAGAATCGCACTTCCGAGAATCGCTGTCAAGAGTTTTTGGCGCCGTTCAGGCGAGCAGATTTCTGTTGCCTCGTCGAGGTGGAAGATATGGAAACCGGAAGTATAACGACGCCCTTTGGGCGGCGGTCGATGACGCTTGGAATGCTCGCAAACCAGGTCATGGCAAGCGAGATCAAGCCTGATCAGTCGGTCGACAAATGGAAACTGTTTCGCGCGCTGTGCGAAGCAAAGCCGTTGCTCGGCATCACCGATCGCGCGCTTGCGGTGCTCAACGCGTTGTTGAGCTTTTATCCGAAGAACGAACTGGCCCAGGAAAACGGCTTGATCGTCTTCCCGTCGAATATCCAGCTGTCGCTCCGAACGCATGGCATGGCCGAACAGACGGTGCGGCGCCATCTTGCCGCACTTGTCGAGGCGGGGCTCCTGTTGCGCAAGGACAGTCCCAACGGCAAGCGCTATGTCCGCAGGGACAGCGCAGGGGAGGTCAACGAGGCCTTCGGCTTCTCGCTGGCGCCACTGCTTGCCCGGGCCGAGGAGATCGAGCAGCTCGCAGCCGAGGTGATGGCGGAGCGACAGCACGTCCAGCGCTTGCGCGAACGCGTCACGCTTTGCCGCCGTGATATCGCCAAGCTGATCGAAGCGGGCGTCGAGGAGGACGTGCCAGGGGATTGGCAGGGGCTGTATCAGGAATTTCGGGACTTGGTCGAAGGCCTGCCGAGGTCGCCGACGACAGCCCAGATCGAACAGCTGCTGGATGAATTGACGGCACTTCGGGCGGAGATCCTTAACCGGCTGCAAACTCAGATTAAATCAACAAAACAGCGCGGCAATGCCCATTATATCGAGCGTCACATACAGAATTCAAATCCCGAATCCACTTCTGAACTTGAACCAAGCTTCGAAACGAAGCAGGGCGCAGCGGCGGAGCAAGACAATGGGCGAGGGGTCGTGACGATGGAAGGGAAGAAGCACGAGGATGCCGAGATGACCAAGCCGGAGGAACGGCAAGGCGGGGGACCGGGCGGTCGCCATAATGCTGGCGGCCTGAAATCCTTCCCGCTTGGCCTGGTCCTGCAGGCCTGCCCGGAAATCCTGGCCTATGGGCCGAATGGCGTGATCGGCAACTGGCGCGAGCTGATGAGCGCTGCCGTCACGGTTCGATCGATGCTGGGCGTCAGCCCGTCAGCCTATGAGGAGGCGGCAAATGTGATGGGCGCTGAGAACGCTGCGACCGTGATGGCATGCATCCTGGAACGCGGGGGCCACATCAATTCAGCCGGCGGCTATCTTCGCGACCTGACGCGGCGAAGTGAAAAGGGAGAATTCGCGATCGGCCCGATGCTGATGGCGCTCCTGCGGGCAAATGCGCCGGCCGGCCGAAAGGCTGGGTAGGTCTCGGCGGCTGCCGGTGGTCGGGTGGATGCCGGCGAAACATGTCAAAACGGAGGAGGGACGATGTGGAGAATTTCAGCGGATAAGCCTTCGCTCGAGGAAAGCCTGCATGTCGCGGCGTCCGTCCACCACGCAATAGACGACGACGTCGGTGCCGATGATGCGGTAGATCATACGCCAGGGTTTATGGTGCAGTTCCCGGTATTCGGAGATGCCGATGCTGGCCAATTCCCTTGGGATATTTCTGCGGGCGGGGAATTCTTCGAGATCGGCACAGGCGCTCTCGATTTCCGTCAGGATGCGTTCCGCCGTTTCGGTGCCGTCGCGACCGGCGATGAAACGATAGAGATCCTCGACGTCGCGCTCCGCGCCTTCGGCGAAAAGAACACGATAAGGCATCAGGACTGGCTGTCGGCCAGACGCTTGCGAATGTGCGCGAAGGATTCCGCAGCGGGGCGCGTCTTGCCTTCCTCGACTTGCCGATTGGTAAGCGCCAGCACCTTCAGGAGCGCCAAGGTCTCCTGTGTCTCTTCATACTGGCCGACATCCTGAAGGATCGCCTTTGCCTCGCCGTGAAGGGTTATGACGACAGGCTGCGGGTTGTCCTTCAGCGTCCGGATGATTTCGGGCGCATGCGCCTTGAGATAGCTGATCGGCTTGACCCGTTCTGACAGCTTCATGCGATTACTCCCTTTCGACCAAAATATAGATCATCAAATGGTCGATTGGAAGAGCTCAACCGGCGATCCCAGCACGCCATCGGAGCGTTCAGGCGCGCCTGCTTTTTTCCCCTCAGTGGCTGCGAAAGAGAATGTCATTTCTTATAACAAAGTTTGTCTACTGATTTTATAGAGTAAGTTTTGCAACCATTGAGCGGATCGCGGCGTCATGACTTACCTCCTCAGCCTTCTCGACAAAAGCCCGATCGAACAGGGCCTTTCCGCCGTGGACGCGTTGAGGGCGACGGTGAAGATCGCCACCCGGGCCGAGGAACTCGGTTATCACCGATTCTGGGTCGCCGAACACCATAACATGTCCAACCTGGCGAGCTCCGCACCGGAAGCGTTGATCGCCTACCTTCTCGCCAGGACCTCCAAGATCCGCGTCGGCTCCGGCGGCGTCATGCTGCAGCATTATAGCGCCTACAAGGTTGCCGAGACCTTCAATCTACTGGCTTCGCTCGCGCCCGGCCGCGTCGATCTTGGAGTCGGCAAAGCGCCGGGCGGTTTCCCGCTATCGACGCGGGCTCTGCAGCTTGCCGTCGATCCGTCTAGGAAGCCGGATTTTGCACGCCAACTTTCGGACCTCAATACCTATCTCGCCGCCGACCCCAACTACGACGGCGCGCAGGCAACGCCCTTTCCGCCGATGGCTCCTGAACGTTTCCTGCTCGGCGCCAGTGTCGAAAGCGCTGAACTCGCTGCCGAGAAGGGCTGGCAGCTCGTCTTCGCCGGCCACCTGAACGGCGATCCTGACAATCTCAGCAAGACTTTCGCGGCCTATGAGCGGGCATCCGGCGGCAAGCGCCCGATCCTGGCGCTCGCCGCCTTTGCCGCCGAAAGCGAGGAATATGCCCGCGAGCGCGTCGGTAGTCTGCGCATCGTCAAGGTGTTCCTGCCGAGCGGCCAGACCGTCAATGTCGGCAGTGAGGAGCAGGCAGCCGAATTTGCCCGTCAGGCGGGCGTCACCGACTACCGCATCGAGGAAAAGGTGCCGAGCGTGCTCCACGGCACGGCCAAGCAGATCCGCGGGGAACTGGACCAGCTTCACCGCCGGTACGGCGTCAAGGAGTTCGTCCTCGACACGCCGGCGCTTTCAACCGCCGACCGCCTTGCCTCGATCGAGCTGCTCGCCGCCGAGCGGCTGTCCCTCGTCGCCTGACCCTTTTCAAGGAGGATCGAATCCCATGACTCAGAAACACGTCACGTTCGGCATCATGCTGCAGGGGCCTGGCGGCCATATGAATGCCTGGAAGCATCCGAGCGGGCCAGCCGATGCCAGCGTCAATTTCGACTTCGTCGTCGAAACGGCACGCAAGGCGGAGGCTGCCGGCATCGCCTTTGCCTTCGTCGCCGACGGACTTTATATCAACGAACACTCGATCCCGCATTTCCTCAACCGGTTCGAGCCGATCGCCATTCTCTCGGCGCTGGCAGCCTCCACCTCGAAGATCGGGCTTGTCGGCACGGTCTCGACCTCCTACAGCGATCCCTTCACCATCGCCCGCCAGTTCGCCTCGATCGATCTCATCAGCGGCGGCAGGGCAGGGTGGAATGCGGTGACCTCGCCGCTCGAAGGCTCGGGGCGCAATTACAGCCGCGAACATCCCGAGCACGAGCTGCGCTACGAGATCGCCGAGGATTATATCGAAGCGATCAAAGGCCTCTGGGATTCCTGGGACGACGATGCTTTCGTGCGCAATCGCGAGACTGGCGTCTTTGTCGATAAGACGAAGATGCATCGGCTCAACCATAAGGGCCGTTTTTTCCGCATCGAGGGGCCGCTCAACATCGGCCGTTCGAAGCAGGGCCAGCCCGTCGTCTTTCAGGCCGGTGCTTCGGATTCCGGTATCCGGCTTGCCGGCAAACATGCCGATGCCGTCTTCACCAATGGCGGGCCGTTCGATGAGGCGCAGACCTTCTACCGGCAGCTCAAGGACAGCGTGATTGCGCATGGCCGCAGTGCCGCGGAAGTCGGTATCTATCCAGGCATCGGGCCGATCGTCGGAGCGACGCCCGAGGAGGCGGAAGCCAAGTACCAGGCGATCCGCAATCTCGTCACGATCGAAGAGGCGCTCCTCTACCTCGGCCGCTTCTTCGATCATCATGATTTCAGCGTCTACCCGCTCGACGATCAGTTCCCTGAACTGGGCGATATCGGCAGGAACAATTTCCGCGCCACCACCGATCGCATCAAAAGGACAGCACGGGAAAAAGGGCTGACGCTGCGCCAGGTCGCGCTCGATTCAGCAACGCCGCGCACTGCCTTCATCGGCACTGCCGAGCATATCGCCGACGAGATCATCCGCTGGGTGGATCATGGCGCCGCCGACGGCTTCATCCTCGGCTTTCCCGTCATTGCCGAGGGCTTCGACGATTTCGCCCGATATGTCCTGCCGATCCTCACCGAGCGCGGCTATTTCGATCCCGTCCTGAAGGGCGAGACGCTGCGCGACCATCTGGGCCTGCCCTTCCGCGAAAGCCGCTATGCGACCGCTACGGATGAGCTCGAACGCGGAAAGGCTGTCGGCGCCTGAGGCGCCGGCGAACCGCCATGGACGTCATCGCTCAGAACCCGTGCAGCAACGATCCGGTCGAGAAGGGCATCGCCTGCTATCTCGATGAAATCATCGCGCTGCGCCATGATCTGCACCAATATCCCGAGCTGGCGTTCCAGGAGCTGAGGACCAGCAAGCTCGTGGCATCCCGCCTTTCCTCCTGGGGCTATGAGGTGGCGACGGGCATTGCCGGCACCGGCATCGTCGCCACCCTCAGGCGCGGCGAAGGCAAGAGGCGCCTTGGCATCCGGGCCGATATGGACGCGCTGCCGATCGAGGAGGCGACCGACCTTGGTTATGCCAGCAGCAACCCCGGCGTCATGCATGCCTGCGGCCATGACGGGCACACGTCCATCCTGCTGGCGGCTGCCCGCTATCTCGCAGAGAGCGGCACTTTCAACGGCACGCTCCGGCTGATCTTCCAGCCGGCGGAAGAGATCGGCGCGGGCGCCCGAAAGATGATTTCGGAAGGGTTGTTCGAACGTTTTCCCGTCGATGCGGTGTTCGGGTTGCACAACTGGCCCGGTGTCGCGGCAGGTCAGTTCGGCTTTGTCACCGGCCCCGCCATGGCGTCGGTCGACCAGGCGGTCGTCAGGATCATCGGCAAGGGCGGCCATGGCGCCGAGCCGCACCGCGCCGTCGACCCGGTGCTGGCGTCGGCCTCCTTCATCACCGCGCTCCAGAGCGTCGTCTCGCGGAATGTCGATCCGCAGGACATGGCGGTCGCCACCGTCGGCTCGATCCATGCCGGATCCGCCTCGAACGTTATCCCGGAAAGCGTGGAGATGAAGCTCACCATGCGGGCCTTCAGCGAGACGGTCCGCCAGCTGCTGCAGGAGCGCATTCCGGCCCTTGCCCGCGCCCAGGCCGAAAGCTTCGGCGCCGAGGCTGACGTGAACTACCGGCTCGGTTTTCCGGCGCTCATTAATCACGCAAAAGAAACGGCCTTTGCCCGCGACGTCGCCTATGACGCGCTCGGTCTTGCCGCGATCGAGAAGGATTTCCGGCCGAGAACCGCAAGCGAGGATTTCGCCTTCATGCTGCAGGCCAATCCCGGCAGCTATCTCTTCGTCGGCAATGGCGACAGCGCTCCTCTCCACAGCGCCCATTACGATTTCAACGACGCGATCATCGCGCCGGCCGCCCGCTATTGGGTGCGCCTCGCGGAAACCTTCCTCACTGAAGACAACGGGTGATGAACGATATGAGCGATTCGTTTCTCTATACGACCCCTCTCGATCCCCGCGCCAAGCCGCTGATCGATGAGCTGATCTACGAATATGACAGCCGCTACGGCAATTATTTCAACGCCGGGGGTGCAGCGGCCGAGCTCAACCGCTATCCCCCCGAGGCCTTCGCGCCGCCTCATGGCAATTTTCTGCTGTTGATCCGGAATGGTGAAACCATCGGCGGCGGCGCCTTCAAGCACTATGACGATCGCACGGCCGAGTTCAAACGCATCTGGACGCGCTCCGATCTGCGCCGCCAGGGCCTCGCGCGCAAGGTTTTGGTGGAGCTGGAAGCCCAGGCCGCGCGCCAAGGTTATGGCAGGATCTATCTGACGACCGGTTTCCGCCAACCGGAGGCCGTCGGCCTTTATCTGAATTATGGCTACACCGCGCTCTTCGACACGGCTGCCGACCCCGAGATCTACAAGAGCCTGCCCTTCGAAAAGGACATCACCCATCTCGCTGCGCCGGCTTTCGAAAGCGAACCGCGCCTGAAGGTGGCCGGCGCAAGTCTCTGAAACGGCAGACCGACAATCATAAAAGGGAAACAACAATGGCACTGACGACGGATTTTGCAGGCCTCGAGCCCGCCAGCGGGACGGCAGAACCGAGGCAGGACACTTCCCGTTACCGCATCGTGCCGGCCCGCCATCCCGAGCGGCTGGCGGGTACGATATTCGCCGCTGTCGTCATCGTCGCGGTGCTCTATTCCACCTTCACCAATCCGCGTTGGGGTTGGGGCGTCTTTGCCGAATGGTTCTTTGCCGAACCAGTGCTCGTCGGCCTTGGCAGGACATTGATCCTGACCGCGCTCGCCGCCGTTTCCGGCTCCATCCTCGGAACGGCTCTGGCGCTCGCCCGTGTTTCCAAGTCGCCGCTGCTATCAGGCCTTTCCTGGGGCTATATCTGGCTGCTGCGCTCGATCCCCATGATCGTGCTGCTCTTGATCTTGAACAATCTCGGCTACCTCTACGAAACGATCAGGATTGGGGTTCCCTTCACCGACACTGTCTTGTTCAGCTATCCCACCGTGCAACTGCTGACGCCTTTTGCCGCTGCGTACCTTGGCCTCACGCTCAACCAGTCGGCGTTTTTCGCCGAGATCGTCCGCGGCGGCATTCTGTCGGTGGATCATGGGCAGCTGGAGGCCGCAGCCGCGCTCGGCCTGCCGCGCCGCCGCCAGGCTTTCCGCATCGTGCTACCACAGGCCATGCGCTCCATCCTGCCGACCGGTTTCAACGAGCTCATCGGATTGGCAAAAAGCACATCCATGGTTTACGTGCTGGCGCTGCCGGAGCTCTTTTACACGGTCCAGGTCATCTACCGCCGCAATCTCGAAGTCATTCCGCTGCTGATGGTCGCGACGGTCTGGTATCTGATCATCATGACCGTGCTCTCGGTCGCCCAGCACTATATCGAGCGCTATTTCTCCAGGGGCGCCGTGCGCAATCCGACGCCGCTGCCCTTCCAGGCATTCCTGGAGCGCTTCCGCCGTCCGCTGCCGGCCCTCGATAATACGACCGACAGAGCACGCAATCTCGGGTTCCATGACTCGACGGCACTGCGGACAGGCGGTGCGGTGCGCATCCACGCTATCTCCAAAAGTTTCGGATCGTTGAAGGTGCTCGATGGTGTCGAGCTCAACCTGGCGGCGGGCAGCGTGACGGCCCTCCTGGGCCCTTCCGGTTCGGGAAAATCGACTCTGCTGCGCTCTATCAACCATCTGGAACGTGTCGACGAGGGCTTCATCTCCGTCGACGGCGACTTCGTCGGCTACAGCAGGAAAGGAGATACGCTCTATGAGCTCAAGGAAAAGGATATCCTCAAGCGCCGCGCCGATATCGGCATGGTTTTCCAGAGCTTCAACCTCTTCCCGCATCTGACCGTTCTCGAAAACCTCATCGAGGCACCGATCCAGGTTCGCGGCATCGGCCGCGAGGAAGCCGTGCAATTGGCGCGGGAACTCCTCGCCCGTATCGGCCTCAGCGACAAGATCAACGCCTATCCGCGCCAGCTCTCCGGTGGCCAGCAGCAGCGCGTGGCGATCGCCCGGGCGCTGGCGCTCCGCCCCAAGGTTCTGCTCTTCGATGAGCCGACTTCCGCGCTCGATCCGGAACTCGTCGGCGAAGTGCTCGATGTCATCAAGGAACTGGCCCGCACCGGCACGACGCTCGTCATCGTCACCCATGAAATCGGTTTCGCCCGCGAGGTCGCCGACACCGTCGTCTTCATGGAAAGCGGCCGTATCCTGGAGGCTGGCCCTCCGGCCCGGATCTTTACGCAAGCGGAACATCCTCGAACACGCGAATTCCTCGCCAAGGTTCTCTAGCGCCGACAACGCTGGTGAAATGCCGGGCCGCGACGGGCTGCTCCGGTCGAATGACAACAATCACAACCTTAAGATGAAGTGGAGAAGGGGCATGACATTTACAAATAGAGCAAGGCTTCTGATAGCGGGAGCCGTCACTATTGCGGCGGTCGTTTTCGGTTCCGCTCAGGCGCAGCAGAAGTTCGATCTCAGTCCCGAACAGCCGAACCGGCTGCGGGTGGAAAAGAACGAGAAGCGCATCGCCGAAATCAAGGACTTCAAGTTCGTCGAAAAGGGCGTCTTCACTGTCGGCATCAGTTCGAGCGGCAATCTGCCGCTGCACGACTACGCCTCCGATTCCAAGACCGTCATCGGCTATGACGTCGATCTCGCGCAGGCGATTGCCGACAGCCTTGGCCTGAAGCTTAACCTCGTGTCTGTCGCATGGGCCGATTGGCCGCTCGGGCTCACCTCCGGCAAGTTCGACGCGGTAATCTCGAACGTGACGGTCACGGAAGAGCGCAAGGAGAAATTCGATTTCTCGACCTACCGCAAGGATGAGCTCGGTTTCTACGTCAGGGCCGATAATCCGATCAGCTCGATCAAGCAGCCTAAGGATATTGCCGGTCTGAAGGTCATCACCGATGCCGGCACCAACCAGGAGAAGATCCTGCTGGAATGGGATCGGCAGAATGTCGCGGCCGGCCTGAAGCCGATCGAGGTGCAATATTACGACGATGACGCGGTCAAGGATCTTGCCGTCCAGTCTGGCAGGGCCGACGCCGTCTTCAGCGTCAACGCGACGCAGGCCTATTCAGCGGGGATCAACGGCAAGACCAAGCTCGTCGGCACGGTCAGCGGCGGTTGGCCGATCACCGCCGAGATTGCCGTCACCACACGCAAGGGCAGCGGACTTGCCGCACCCGTGACCAATGTCGTCAATGATCTAATCGCCAGCGGCGCCTATAAGAAAATCCTCGATGCCTGGAATCTCGGCCCCGAGGCGATCGACAAGGCGCAGACCAACCCGCCCGGCCTGCCGAAGAGCGGTTCATAACGTTCACCTGACGGACCGGCATGTGGGCCGGTCCGTCTCCTGCTTTTCGATGCAAACGGAGACATATCGACCGTGACGACCTTTCCCGCGATCCGCACCTTCTTCTACGCAGCGCTGACGGCTGCCTTAACCGGCTTCGGTGCAGCCCAAGCGGCAGGGGAATTCGACCTCAGCCCGCAGCAGCCGGGCCGGCTTCATGCCGCCAGGAACGATGCGGCGATCGCTGCGATCCCGAAGGATTTCAAGTTCGTTACACCTGGCAAGTTCACCATCGCCGTCAGCCCCAGCGGGCCTCCGCTTGCCACCTATGCCACCGACGCCAAGACAGTGGTCGGGGCCGATCCCGATTATGCCTATGCCGTCGCCGACAGTCTTGGCCTGACGCTGGAGATCGTTCCGGTCGCCTGGATCGACTGGCCGCTCGGTCTGACTTCGGGCAAATACGATGCCGTCATCTCCAATGTCGGCGTCACCGAGCAGCGCAAGGAGAAGTTCGATTTCTCCACCTATCGCCAGGGCCTGCACGGCTTCTTCGTGAGATCTGACAGCTCCATCTCCTCGATCAAGGAGCCGAAGGACGCGGCGGGCCTCAGGATCATCGTCGGCGCCGGCACCAACCAGGAGCGCATCCTGGTGAAGTGGAGCGAAGAGGACGTCGCCGCCGGCCTGAAGCCGATCGAACTGCAATATTACGATGACGAGGCGGCAAGCCTTCTCGCGCTTCGTTCCGGCCGGGCCGACGTCATCGTCCAGCCGCATGCCCAGCTCGTCTTCATCGCCGCGCGTGACAAGAACATCAAGCGGGTCGGCACGTTGAGCGCCGGCTGGCCGGATCGTTCCGATGTCGCGATCGCCACCCGCAAGGGAAGCGGCCTGGCGGACGCGCTGACAATCGCCACCAATGGCCTGATCGAGGATGGTACTTACAAGCGGATACTCGAACACTGGCATCTTTCCGAGGAAGCCCTACCGGCATCAGAGACCAATCCGCCCGGCCTGCCGAAATATTGATCCGGAAAGTATGACATGAGCGGCCGCAATATATCGATCAGCCATATCGGCTTCCTCACGCCCGGAAACTATCCCGATGACGACCCGCTGTCGGGATTGGAGCAGACGCTCCAGCAACTGCAGTATGGCGAGGAACTGGGCTTCGACAGCGCCTGGGTCCGCCAGCGGCATCTGGAGCCGGGGATTTCTTCGGCCAGCGCCTTCCTGGCGGCGGCGACGCAGCGCACCAGCCGGATCGAGCTCGGAACCGCGGTCATTCCGATCGGTTATGAAAGCCCCTACCGGCTGGCCGAAGACCTTGCCACAGTCGATGTTCTCTCGCGCGGGCGGCTGAACATCGGCGTCAGCGCCGGCCGGCCGCTGCATGCCGAGCTGATTGGCCGCTGGCCTTCGACGGAGACTGGACGAGCTATGATTTGTCGCACGCGCGGGTGCTGCGCTTTGCCGACAATCTGCGCGGCAGCTATCTCGGCGACGAGCAGACCTTCATCAAGACGCCCTTTGGTCCGCAGCGGCCGCGTCTGCAGCCCTTTGCCAGGGGCCTGGTCGACCGCATCTGGTATGGCGGCGGGTCGCAGCATTCGGCCGAATGGGCCGGCCACAACGGTTTCAACCTCTTGACGGGGAATGTGATAACCGGGGAGGGGACGGATGACTTCTTCGTCGCCCAGTCCCGGCTGATCGATACTTATCGTGCCTGCGGAACCGCGCGCCGGATCGCACTCGGCCGCGTTATCGTGCCTCTCGACAGCGCCGATGCGGCAACGCGCCGCCGCTACCGCGATTATACCGATGGCCGGCACGAGCGGACGCTTTCGCCGCAGGGCGAGCGGCGTACCTTGTTCGCCCGCGATATCGTTGGCACGTCGGAGGAGATATTGGAGCGGCTTTTTTCCGATCCGATCCTGCCCGAAGTCAGCGAGCTGAGGCTGGAACTTCCTTACGAATTCGAGCACGAGCAATATCGCCAAATCCTCCACGACTTCGTGGCAACAATCGCACCCGAGCTCGGATGGAAAGCGCAATCCGGAACTCGGGCCGCTTCCTAAATCTCGCCAGACCGACGATCTGCGCCATTCGATGGCTGAACATTCACTTTACGAGGAACATTCATCAGTGACCAAAACGGTAGAATATTTCTTTTCGATCGGCTCGCCCTGGTCATACATTGGATTCAACGCCTTTACCGAGCTGGCGGCGCAGAACGACGTCCTCATCACGCCCTATTTGACGACAGTGGTCGAAGAAAACGGCGGCATTTTTTCGCGCAACCGCCCGGAAATCCGCCGCGCCTACTGGATTCGGGATCTCAAACGCTGGGCCCGTGTGCGCGGCAAGCAACTGTGGCTCGAGCACCGCCCCGAGCTCAGCGACCCAACACCGGCGTCCCTCTTCGTGATCGCCGCCTATCTCGACGGGCAGGATTGGGTCGGCGTGGCCCGTGCTCTGCAGCATGCCTTCTGGAGCGAGGCGAAGGATATAGGCAAGGCGGATGTGCGGGAGGCGATCGTGAACGCCGCCGGTTTCGACGGCGCCGCACTGCTCAGGCGCCAAGCCGACGACGATGTTCAGAACAAATGGTCGGCCGACCGCGTGCATGCGCGCGACAGCGGCGTCTTCGGCTTTCCGACCTACGTCCATGACGGCGAGATCTACTGGGGACAGGACAATCTGCCCTTCCTCGAACGTCATCTGCGCGGCGACAGGCCTTAGGCGCAATCAACCGGGCGAAGACGAATATTTTTTCACCCCGGCGAGCAAGGAGAGACGCCCATTCCTTTAATCTATCAATTTTGTAGACAATAGTTGAAGCAATCACAGAGAGGAAAACTGATGTCAGGTTTCAAACTCGTCGGCATTGCTGGCAGCTTCAATCGTCCATCGAAGACACTGGCCCTCGTCCGGTATGTCGCCGAACGCGCAAGTGATCGATACGGCTTTACGAGCAAGACCTATGATCTCAATGATGTCGGTCCCTCACTGGGAAGCTCCTTATGGCGCAAAGACCTCGATGAGCAGGCGAGGCGCGTCCTCGACGAGATCGTGCATGCCGATGCCCTGATTATCGGCTCGCCGACCTACAAAGGCTCCTATCCCGGCCACTTCAAGCACCTCATCGATCTGATCGACCCGCACGAATTGCGGGCGAAGCCGATCATCATCACGGCGACCGGCGGCGGCGACCGGCATGCGCTGATGGTCGAGCATCAGCTTCGACCGCTGTTCGGGTTTTTCATGGCCCATACGCTGCCGACGGCCGTCTACGCCTCCGATCGCGATTTTATCGACTACGGGGTGTCGTCGGATGCGCTTTCGAACCGCATCGGCGAAGTGGTCGGGGAATTGGCGGCTTTCTTCCCCGAGGTAAAGCCGGCACTGGCGGCGGCCGAATAGGGTGGCCGCCATGCTCCGATCTCAGAAGGCGGCGCCGGACGATGCGGAAAGGCCCGAAGCGGGCGAGCAGATGTGGAGTGTCTTCGAATTCGCTCGGCGCTATCGCCTCGCCAAGCGGGAAGAGAACCGTCTGCTGATGCTCTATGGACCGAGCGCACCGCTTGGCGATCTTCTCGCCAACGCGCGACGTCATTCGCTGATTTCCTGATGCAGTTCGCCCACAAGTGCGCAGCGGTTTTGGCATTACGACATCAAAGGCGCTCCGCATAAATCCGATTTGATGCGATGCGCTTTCGCCCGAGAACATCAGTTCCAGACAGGAGATTCGCATGAAGTTTGATTTCCACTTCTGGCTGAAGCTCGCGATCGGCCGCTTCCTTGATCCGAAGCCAGCGCGAAAGTTTCAAAACGAATTGCTTGTCCGCGACGAAGAGCGCGACCGGTCTGCACGCGAATACGAACTTCATTATTGGGGCGCTACACCCGGCCATTGGTATTGAGGAGGTGGTATGATGGCAATCGTCATCGAGACCGGCCTCCGCCGGCACGCTGCTGTAAGAGCAACGGGAAGCCTTATGTCGCGATTCCGGCATGCGGCCGGGATCTGCACGATAGCGGGCTCATTCACATTTCTGTTCGCGCTGGTGATCGGGTTGATTCGATGAGTGATGTGCTCATTCTTCCCGGCCTGTTCGGTTCGGCTGAAGGACATTGGCAACAGCACTGGCTGCAGGACCAGCCGGGCAGTCGTTGCGTTACCCAGGACGATTGGGACCATCCGAACCTTGACCGCTGGCTGCTTCGACTGGAAAGTGCGCTCGAAGAGGCTGGCGAGGCCTATCTCGTTGCCCATAGTCTCGGATGCCTGCTGGCCGCCCGGCTCGCCGGACGAAGCGCGGCGCGCCGCGTGAAAGGGGCCTTGCTTGTTGCGCCATGCGACTTGGCGGTCACGGAAATTCTGCATCCGGGGCATATCTCGTTCGGCGAGATGCCGACAGCGCCTTTGCCTTTTCCTTCCGTCGTCATCGGCAGCATGAATGATGCTTACATGGCCGTCGACCGGTTGACCCTGTTTGGCCGCCTGTGGAACGCCGAGACCAGGAATATCGGCCTTGCCGGACATATCAACATCGCGAGCGGCTTCGGCCGTTGGCGCAACGGTTACCGGCTGCTGGAAGGCTTGAAGACGCAGGCGCGGGGTCGACGTAATATCGCTTCCGCGTCGCCGGCCTTTGCGATGTGAATGGAGCCGGAATGTCCGATATCGTCGCCGATCTCCTGCGCCTGAGCGAAGATCCCAATGCCGACCCGAGAAGCAGGCGCCGGCAGACGATGGAGCGGCTGGTGCATGCGCTCCTTCGCATGACCGATAGCCAGGTTGGACCGGAAGATGCGCACAGCCGCCAGTCACTCCTCCATCTGACGACGATCATCCGCGACATGACCACAAGGATCGCCGAGGCCGACGATGCGACATTCTCGGCGATTGTGAGGGAGGCGGCGATGCTGATACGCAGCCTGGAGCGTCGTCGAACCGATGCGGCCAGGTTTACGGTGCATTGAGACTGAGCGCGCCGTGGGTCTTTTCGGACGCACAAAGAATGCTGCTAACTCCCTGACTCTCCGCGTCGTAAATTGAAGGAGCCGCTGAATTGCCCGCTCAAAGCTTGCCTTTCCACGGAACGAGGAAGGCCTCGAGGAAGCGGATGGCGGCCGAAAATGTGAAGGCGCAGATCGCGATGATGGCGATGCCGACAAACACGACGTCAGTTGCCAGGAACTGCGAAGCCGACATGATCATGAAGCCGATGCCGCGGGTGGAGGCGATCAGTTCGGCCGCAACCAGCGTGCTCCAGCCGACACCGAGCGCGATGCGGATGCCGGTGAGGATCTCGGGCAGGGCCGAGGGCAGGACAATGTCCAGGAAGAGCTGCAGCCGGCTTGCTCCGAGCGAACGGGCGGCGTTGACGCGCTCGATCGGCAACGACCGAACGCCGGCCTGAGCCGAGAGGCAGATCGGTGCGAACATCGCAAGCACCAGGAGCGTGATCTTCGACGTCTCTCCGATGCCGAGCCAGATGATCATCAGCGGCAGGTAGGAAAGGGGTGGAAGCGGCCAGTAGAATTCGATCGGCGCGTCGAGCACGCCTTTTGCCCAGCGGTTAAGCCCCATGAGCAAGCCGAGCGGAATGCCGGCGGAGATTGCGATGAGGGCGGCGACCACGATGCGAAACAGGCTCGCAGAGACATGCTCGAAGAGCGATGCCCCGGCATAACCGTCATGATAGATGACGCCGATCTGCGTCAGCACCTCGTCCGGGCGCGGCAGAAACAGGTGCGGAACGACGCCTAGCGCGGCGACGAACCACCACAGCAGCAATATGGCGAGGGCCGTGGCGACGCTGATGGCCACCGTCGATTTCTCGCCTGCGCCGAAGGCGGCCATTTTTACCAGCTTGACCTGGCGATCCTCGGTGCGAGCCGCAATCGGCGGAGCCTGTGTTATATCGCTCATGCGACGCTCCTCAAATCTTCGTTGCTGTGGAGAATGGCGCGTATCTGCTGGCGCAACTCGGCAAATTCTGGCGAGGCCTTGATCGAGCGGGCATCTCCTGTTTCGGCAAAGCGTGTGACGAAGTCGAGGTCGAAGCGGGCGACGACGCGCCCCGGCCGAGGCGACATGACGAGCACCTGCGTGCCGAGGAACAGAGCCTCTTCGATCGAATGGGTGATGAAGAAAACTTTCTTTGCCGTCTTGTTCCAGACGGAAACCAGCAATTCCTGCATCTGCTCGCGCGTCAAGCTGTCGAGCGCGCCGAACGGTTCGTCCATCAGCAGGATGTCGGGATTGGTGGCCAGAGCCCGCGCGATGCCGACGCGCTGACGCATGCCGCCCGACAATTCGTAGGGAAAGGCGCTGGCGAACTCGTGGAGACCGACGAGCCGGAGCAGCTCCAGCGCCTGCGCTTGCCGCTCCTTCCGGCCTACGCCGGCGAATTTTAGCCCGAGCGCGACATTGTCGACGACTGACTTCCAAGGCAGCAGCGAGTCCTTCTGGAAGACGACGCCGCGGTCGGCGCCCGGACGTTCGACGCTGCGGCCATCGAGCGTGATCCGGCCATCCGAAAGCGGAAGAAAGCCGGCAATCGCGTTAAGAAGGGTCGACTTACCGCAGCCCGAGGCTCCGAGTGCGACGACAAAACCGCGTTCGGGAATATCGAAAGACACGCGATCGAGCGCGTGAACGGTCCGCCCGTCGCGGGCGGAGAAGAAAACGCTGGCGTGATCGACTTTGAGCATAGGGGAACTCGCGCGTTAGGCGCCGGCGCGGCAAGCCGCGCCGGCGCCGGGGAGGATCAGTTTGTGGCGCCGGCGAGCGCGTCGACGGTGACGAAGCTGCCGTAATTGTCCAGCACGCCGGACACCTTGCCCTGCTCCTTCAGGAAGGATGCCGTGTCCTTGAGGATCTTGCCGGCCCCCGCCTTTTCTCCGCCGCCGAGCCAGGCGTCCGATGCCTGGACTTCGGGCGTAAGAAGCGTCAGGTTCTTCAGGGCCGAGGCCTGCTGCTCGGGCGTTCCGCCGAGAAGCTTGGCGAGTGACTTGGCATTGTCGCTGTCGGGACCCCAGGCGGCTTTGTCCGCCGCGAAGGATGCGTAGTATTTGGTGACGACCGAAGCGAAGCTCTTGAGGAAATCCGGATTGTCGGCGGCGAACTTCGAGGTCGCAACCCAGGCGGAAAAGGTCGGTGCACCCTTGTCCGCCACGTCCTTGGAGGTCACAAGGACCTTGCCGTTCTTTTTCAACTCTGTCAGCGCCGGATCCCAGACGAAGCCGCCGTCGATATCGCCGCGATTATAGCTGGCAACGATTTCCGGCTGGGGGATGGCGAAGACCTGGACGTCTTTTTCGGTCAGGCCCAGCGATTTGATCAGCGCCAGCAGCTGATAGTGATCCGTCGACACGGGCGCGGCGGCAAGCTTCTTGCCCTTCAGATCGTTCAGGCTTTCGATGCCGGAGCCGTTACGGACGACAAGAGCCTCGTCGATCCCCGAGATGGACGCCAAGTAGAAGGCTTTGACCTCGAGCCCGCGTGATACCGCGGCCGCGAACGGGCTGGAGCCGACATAGCCGACCTGGACATCGCCCGAGGCAACGGCGGCAAAGATCTCAGCGCCCGAATTGAACCTGCGGAAGTCGATATCGTATCCCGTCGTCTTGGCAAATTCACCATTGGCGATCGCGACCGATGACGGTAGCGCATCAGTTTGATAGCCGACGACGACCTTCTTGTCGGCCGCTTCAGCGACGACAGCCGTTGCAAGAGTTCCGACGCCGACGGCGATCGCGGCAATGAAATTTCTGAAATTCATCTTGAGCCCCTTTGTTCAGGGCCACATCCGGCCCTTGATCTCACCCTCAAAAGGGTAATGGTTGAGAACGGGCTAGCGGGAGGAATAACAAACTATATTTATAGACTATGGAGACATTTGTTTTCGTGATTCTGCCGCTTGCGCGGTCCCCGGAACGGGTGAGCGGCAGGAGCCAAGGTGCAGACCCTCAGGGAGAATGCGTTGATATACGATGTTATCGTGGTCGGTTCTGGGTTTTCGGCGATAGCCGTAACCTGTAATCTCATCGGGCAGCTTCCAGCTTCGGCGACGGTTGCCGTCGTTGGCGACGATCCCGGCTTCGGCCGCGGGACGGCGTACCGGACGGAACTCTATCTTCATCGTCTCAACGTGCCCGCGGGCCGGATGAGCCTGATGCCGCATCAGCCCGACGACTTTGTCGACTGGTTGAAAAATCGCGGACGGAGGCTGCAGGCCGGCGATTTCGCTTCGCGCAGCGATTACGGCCTGTATGTCAGGGATACGCTCGCGCAGCTGCTTCGGAAGCGGGACGGCCGCTGTCGGGTTGATTTCATCCGGGCCAAGGCAGCGGGATGCGTGGAACGTTGCAACAGCACTCTGGCCTTCCATCTCGGCAATGGCGACGAGATTGCCGGCAGGAACGTGGTGCTCTGCCTTGGCGTCGGCAACGCCAACCTGCCCATCGATCCGGCTGGCGTGCCACTGTCGGCGCGATCGCGGATAATCGAGAACCCGTGGCGGCTCTCCTGGCTGAGACGTGTCGCATCGTCCGATATGGTCTGCATCCTCGGTTCCGGGCTGACGATGATCGATCAGGTTCTGGCTCTGCGTGCTCACGGCCATAGAGGCAGGATCGACGTGCTTTCGCGCCGCGGGCTTGCGCCGCTCGGGCATGCGAGAAAACCGCCCGCACCTCTGAAGATCGATGTCGAGGCGCTTCCCGGTACGATCAGCGGCATATTGAAGTGCTTGCGGGAAAAGGGCAGGTCGGTCGACGACTGGCGGAGCGTGATGGATGGCCTGAGGCCTCAAACGCAGGCTCTCTGGCAACGGCTTTCCAGCAAGGAGCGGGCCCGTTTCCTCAGGCATGCGCTTCCCTGGTGGAACATCCACCGTCACCGCGTCGCGCCTGACGTGTTCGACAGGTTCGACCAACTTGTCTCGGAGGGAACCGTTCGATTCCACGCCGGTTTCCTGAAATCGCTCGAGGCCGAGAAGGGCAGGTTCGTTGCCGGATACAGGTTCAGAGCGACACGCGATCTCGCCGCAATCAAGGCGGATTGGGTGATCAACTGCACGGGAATGGAGCGCGCCGGGATCAGCCATTCACCGCTTTTGAAGGAAATGAGCCGGTCTCAGCTGATCGCCGCCGATCCTCTCGGCCTCGGCATTCAGGTGGATGCCGCTTCCGAGGTCATAGGGCCATCCCGGATCTCGCCTGTCCGGCTGTTTGCGGTGGGAGCCTTGACGGCGGGACAATTCTGGGAAATTACGGCCGTCCCCGACATTCGGGTGCAGGCCAAGGCCGTGGTCGAAGAGATCGTCGCGCAGCGGCCGGCGGCCGAGTCATAGACCGGCTATCCCCAGTGGTCGGTTCGGTGCTTGTTGAATTGACAGCCGCCGACAGCTACAGTGCGTGGTACGCCATAATACGATTTCGAATTCGGCTGCCGCAGCGTGTGAAGCCGGTCAACACTGAGGTGCAGAATGAGCGGCGCTCTGAAGGACGCAACAATCAGGGTCGAGCGTCCTGCAAAGACATTGCGGGAATTGGCGCTCGACAAGGTCCGGGAAGCCATCGTGAACGGCTATTTTCGTCCAGGAGATCGGCTTGTCGAACGTGACCTCTGCGCCCAACTCGGCGTCAGCCGGACTGTCGTGCGCGAGGTTCTGAGACACCTGGAATCGGAAGGGCTCGTCGCCAATCTGCCGAACAAGGGACCGATAGTCGCCCAACTCGGCATCGAGGAAGCCAAGCAGATCTATGAGATCCGCGGTGCTCTCGAGGGCATGGCGGCGCGGCTCTGCGCGGAGCACAGCAGCCCCCAGATCGTCGCGGCGCTGGAAGAATCTCTGAACGAAATACGCAACAGCTATCGCGACAACGATATGGCGGGAGTGCTGACCAACACCTCTTCCTTCTATCAGACGCTGTTCACGATGGTTGACAGGCACGTTGCCTGGGGTGTCGTCAATCTCCTCACCGTGCGCATAAACCACTTGCGCTCGATGACGATTAAAACGGAGAGGCGCGGCATTGAAGGGCCGGCGCAGATGGCGAAGATCGTCGACGCCATCCGTCGCGGCGACGGCGAGGGGGCTTACCGGGCGGCGATGGATCATGTCGCTGCCGCGAGCGCGATTGCTGAAGCGGTGCTGTCGGCCAAAAAGTCAGCCGAGTAAACCCTGCAACCGCCGCAGCTTCCATTGGAAGCGGGCGAAGCATTCGCATCATCGATTTCTATCAGCATACGTGGTCAAGATGCCGGAGGGCCCACACTCCCGCTTGACACCCAGTTTGTCTGATGTGATGGTATGCCATAATAAATAATATGGCGTTGGCATGAGCTTGGATCCTTCCGGCTTTCAGCCTCCTTCAAAGCCCGTGGGCCGCCATGCGCAGGGGCTGTGTCAGCTGACAACAATTGACAGGAACGAAGAGATCATTGGGACTAAGCGACGTTAGTGCGCCCCGAAGTTGTCAGCCAAGTAAATGCCTTGGTGGCCTATGGGGATAAGGCTGGCGAAGCGGTAATCTATTGTTTTTTGCGAATATCCTGAAAGGCGCTTGTCTCTGTCGAGGCCGCGCGCACAGCGAACTTGACAGTCCGATACTATGGTATACCATAATACAAACTAAACGAGATTGAGGTATTCGATGGCCATTCAAATTCGCAAGACGGGACTGCAGATCGAAACGACGCTGATCGAAGGCGGCAAGGCCGCGGCCGTGCCGCTGAAGCTGTTTTCGGCCTACGCTGTCGTGAAGAACCCCTGGGCAGGGCAGGGCTTCGTCGAAGATCTCAAACCCGAAATTCATGCGGGCGCTCCGGTGCTTGGCGAATTGCTGACCAAGATGATCATCGATGCCGTCGGATCGGGTGAGGCTGTCGAAGCCTATGGAAAGTCGGCCCTCGTCGGCCTGGATGGCGAAATCGAACATGCGTCCGCGCTCATCCACACGCTGCGTTTCGGCAATTTCTATCGCCAGGCCGTCGGCGCCAAGTCCTATCTCGCCTTCTGCAATACCCGCGGCCCTGCCAACGCGCCGATCATGATCCCGCTGATGGACAAGAATGACGAAGGCCGCCGCTCGCACTATTTGACCATCCAGACGTCGATCCCCGACGCGCCTGCCGCCGACGAGATTGTCGTGGCTCTCGGCGCTTCGGTGGGCGGACGTCCGCATCACCGCATTGGCGACCGCTACCAGGATCTGAAAGACCTGGGGCAGGACGTCGCCAATCCTGCGGGCGTTTGAGGGAGCGCGTCTCAGATGCTGACAGCCGGATCGACCAAAGGCACCGCTGCAGCAACGAGCGCCGCTGGTGCCTTGCCCCGAAAGAGGACGGCAAGCGGAACAGCCTATCACGAGGCCGGCAGCGGGGAACCACTAGTTCTGGTCCATGGCGTCGGCATGCGGCTTGAGGCTTGGGCGCCGCAGATCGCCTTTCTGTCGGCTGGCCATCGCGTCATCGCTGTCGACATGCCGGGACACGGCGAGAGCGCGAAGCTGCCGGCGGGCAGCCGCCTCGAGGAATTCGTCGCCTGGCTCGGGCGTTTTCTCGACGAGATGGCGATCGACACGGCGAGTGTCGCCGGACATTCTATGGGGGCGTTGATCTCCGGCGGGGCGGCGGCGACCTTGGGCGAGCGAATCGGCCGTGTCGCTTACCTCAACGGCGTCTACAGGCGCGATCCGGAAGCGAAGGCGGCCGTCCTTGCGCGGGCTGCCGCCATTCCGGTGACGGGCGTCGACAAGGAAGGCCCGCTGGCGCGCTGGTTCGGCGACGACCCGGACAGCCTCATTGCGCGCGAATTGACGCGGGAGTGGCTGAACCTCGTCGATCCGGAAGGCTATGCCGTCGCTTACGCCGCCTTCGCCGGAGGCGACGAGACCTATGCCGATCGCTGGAAAGACGTCCGCGGTCCGGCCTTGTTTCTGACGGGATCGGATGATCCCAACTCGACGCCTCTGATGGCATCGCAGATGGCGGCGCTTGCACCCAAGGGCTGGGCCCGCATCGTCGAAGGTCATCGTCACATGGTGAACCTGACCGCGCCTGATATCGTCAATTCGCTGCTCGCCGAGTGGCTATCGTTCGGGGAGGATGAACGATGACAATCCAGACTGTCGATCCACGAGCATTGCGAGATGCATTCGGGGCTTTTCCGACCGGCGTGACCGTCGTCACCGCCTGCGACGGGGAGGGGAATCCGATCGGCTTCACGGCGAATTCATTCACCTCAGTCTCCCTCAACCCGCCCTTGCTTCTCGTCTGCCTTGCCAAGACCTCGCGCAATTTTGCCACCATGACCGGCGCGCAGCATTTCGCGATCAATGTGCTGTCGGAAACGCAGAAGGACGTGTCGAACACTTTTGCGCGTCCTGTTGAAGACAGGTTTGCGGCGGTCGAATGGGACAAGGGATCGGCGGGTTGCCCGATCTTCTCGAACGTCGCCGCTTGGTTCGAATGCGCGATGGAAGAGGTCATCGAGGCTGGCGACCACGTCATTCTGATGGGACGCATCGAATCCTTCGACAATAGCGGCCGCAACGGTCTCGGTTATGCCCGTGGCGGCTACTTCACGCCGACGCTCGCAAGCAAGGCGGTTTCCGCCGCGGCCGAAGGCAATATCGAACTTGCAGCCGTCGTCGAACGCCGCGGCGAGGTTTTGCTCCTCGGCGACGACGTGCTCGCTCTCCCGAGCATCGATGCCCATGACGGCAACCCGACCGAGGCGCTGGAAAAATATCTGGAGGCTCTCACCGGGCTGAAGGTTAGCATCGGCTTTCTCTATTCGGTTTACGAAGGCAAGAGCGATGGCAAGCAGCATATCGTCTACCACGCTGTCGCAGGCGATGGGGAGCCGGCGAGCGGCAGGTTCGTAAAGCCGGACGCACTGGCTGCCGTAAAGTTCAAGACCAGCTCGACCGCCGATATCGTCAACCGTTTTGCCATGGAAAGCTCGATCGGCAATTTCGGCGTCTATTTCGGCGACGAGACCGGCGGCAAAGTTCATCCCATTCCAGCCAAGGGCGCAAAAGCATGAAGTTCTCCCTCTTCGTCCATATGGAACGGCTCGACGCCAGCCAGAGCCATAAGAGCCTCTACGACGAATTCGTCGCGCTCTGTGAGATCGCCGACAAGGGCGGCATGCATGCGATCTGGACGGGTGAGCACCATGGCATGGATTTCACCATCGCGCCCAACCCCTTCGTGACCATTGCCGATCTTGCACGCCGCACGTCGCGGGCAAGGCTCGGGACGGGGACGGTAATCGCCCCCTTCTGGCATCCGATCAAGCTTGCCGGCGAGGCAGCCATGACCGACATCATCTGCGACGGCAGGCTCGATATCGGCATTGCGCGCGGCGCCTATTCCTTCGAATACGAGCGGTTGCTGCCGGGTCTCGACGCCTGGGGTGCCGGCCAGCGCATGCGCGAGCTCATCCCGGCGGTCAAGGGCATATGGGCCGGTGACTACGCCCATGACGGGGAGTTCTTCAAGTTCCCCGCGACCACGTCGGCGCCGAAGCCGCTGCAGCAGCCGAACCCGCCGATCTGGGTGGCGGCGCGCGATCCGAATTCGCACGAATTTGCCGTCGCCAACGGCTGCAACGTTCAGGTCACGCCGCTCTGGCAGGGTGACGACGAGGTTCAGTCGCTGATGGACCGCTTCAACGATGCCTGCGCCAAGAATCCCCATGTCGAGCGGCCGAAGATCATGCTGCTGCGCCACACCTATGTCGGCTCTTCGGAAGAAGACGTCGCCGAGGCGGCCCATGAACTGAGCGTCTACTACAACTACTTCTTCGCCTGGTTCAAGAATGAGAAGCCGGTGACCCAAGGCCTGATCGAACGGATCCCGGACGAGCAGATCCGAGCGAACGCCATGCTGTCGGATCAGGTCATGCGCATCAACAATGTCGTTGGCGACGCCGAGACCGTCATCAGCAGACTCAAGGCCTATGAAGCCCTCGGCTACGACGAATATTCCTTCTGGATCGACACCGGCATGAGTTTCGAGCGCAAGAAGGCGTCGCTCGAACGCTTCATCGCCGAGGTCATGCCGGCATTTCAGGAGTAGGGCCATGCGGCGTTTCCAGCATTATATCGACGGCGAATTCTCGGATGGCGAAGCGAGCTATCCGAGCATCGATCCGGCCACCGGTGCGGTCTGGGCTGAAATGCCCGAAGCGCGCGAGGGCGATGTCGATCGGGCGGTGAACGCTGCCGAGAGGGCGCTCTACGAAGGCCCCTGGGCGAAGATGACGGCCACGCAGCGCGGCAAGCTGCTCTATAATCTCGCCGACCTCGTTGCCGCCAATGCGCAGGTCCTCGCGGAACTGGAAACACGCGACACCGGTAAGATCATCCGCGAAACATCCGCGCAGATCGCCTATGTCGCCGAATATTATCGCTACTACGCCGGCGTATCAGACAAGATCGAGGGTTCCTACCTGCCGATCGACAAGCCCGACATGGATGTCTGGCTTCGCCGCGAGCCGATCGGCGTCGTTGCCATGGTCGTGCCGTGGAACAGCCAGCTCTTCCTGTCGGCTGTCAAGATCGGACCGGCGCTCGCTGCCGGCTGCACGATGGTTGTGAAGGCGTCGGAAGACGGGCCGGCGCCGCTTCTCGAATTTGCCCGCCTCGTGCACGAAGCTGGCTTTCCCGCCGGCGTCGTCAACATCATCACCGGTTTCGGCGCCTCCTGCGGTGCGGCACTCGGCCGTCACCCGAAGGTCGCCCACGTCGCCTTTACCGGCGGTCCCGAGACCGCCCGGCACGTCGTTCGCAACTCGGCCGAAAACCTCGCCTCCACCTCGCTTGAACTCGGCGGCAAATCGCCCTTCATCGTCTTCGCCGACGCCGATCTCGAAAGTGCCGCCAATGCCCAGGTCGCAGGCATCTTCGCGGCGACAGGCCAGAGCTGCGTTGCCGGATCGCGCCTCATCGTCGAACGCAACATCAAGGACAGATTCGTCGCGCTGCTGCGGGAGAAGGCTGAGGCGATCCGGATCGGGCCGCCGCTCGACATGACGACGGAGGTCGGCCCGCTTGCCACCCGGCGCCAGCAGGACAATATCGGTGCACTCGTTACCAAGTCGGTCGAAAGCGGCGCCCGTCTTGTCACCGGCGGACGCAAGATCGATGGTGAAGGCTTTTACTTCGCCCCGACGATTCTCGATTGCGATGATGTCGCTTCGCCCTCGCTGATCGAGGAATTTTTCGGCCCGGTCCTCTCCGTCGTCTCGTTCGAGACCGAGGCAGAGGCGCTGCGGCTTGCCAACGACACCCGCTACGGCCTGGCCTCCGGCCTCTTCACCCAGAACCTCACCCGGGCGCACCGGCTGATGAAGGACATCCGCGCCGGCATCGTCTGGGTCAATACCTACCGCGCCGTATCGCCGATTGCGCCCTTCGGGGGCTTCGGCCTGTCGGGCCACGGCCGGGAAGGCGGCATGGCCGCAGCCCTCGATTATACCCGCACCAAGACGATCTGGTTGAGGACGTCCGACGATCCGATCCCCGATCCTTTCGTGATGAGGTGACGCCGATGTTTTACGAGATCCGCACCTATCGGCTGAAGAACGGCGCGATCCCGCAATATCTCAAGGTCGTCGAGGAAGAGGGGATCGAAATCCAGAAGAGCCATCTCGGCCGGCTCGTCGGCTATTTCTTTTCGGAGATCGGGACGATCAACGAAATCGTTCACATCTGGGCGTTTACAAGCCTGGACGACCGGGAGGCGAGACGCCAACGGCTTCTGGCCGATCCCCGCTGGCAGGCCTTCCTGCCCAAGATCCGCGATCTCATCGAGGTGGCGGAAAACAAGATTATGAAGCCAGCAAGCTTTTCTCCCAGGGGCGAGGCGCACTGACGGCATAAGGCATACCCGTAGGACAAACCAGAACAGGGATAAGGGAACATGAAAACAACATTTGCTTTTGCGGCGGTTGCCGCATTCGTGGCGGTCTCCGCCCCGGCCAAGGCCGACAGCCTGGTTTTCTCGAGCTGGGGGGGAACGACCCAGGACGCACAGAAGGCCGCTTGGGCAAGCCCCTTCACCGAAAAAACCGGCATCACCGTCGTGCAGGACGGGCCGACGGATTACGGTAAACTCAAGGCGATGGTCGAGGCCGGCGAAGTTAACTGGGATGTCGTCGATGTCGAAGGCGATTATGCCGCCCAGGCCGGCAAGAACGGCCAGCTCGAGAAGCTCGACTTCTCCGTTATCGACAAATCCAAGCTCGATCCGCGTTTCGTCACCGATTATTCGGTCGGCAGCTTCTATTATTCCTTCGTCATAGGCTGCAATGCCGATGCGGTCAAAGCCTGCCCGAAGACATGGGCCGACCTGTTCGACACGGCGAAATTCCCGGGCAAGCGCACCTTCTACAAGTGGTCGGCGCCGGGTGTGATCGAAGCCGCGCTGCTTGCCGACGGCGTGCCTGCGGACAAGCTTTATCCGCTCGATCTCGACCGTGCCTTCAAGAAGCTCGATACGATCAAGTCCGATATCATCTGGTGGTCGGGCGGCGCCCAGTCGCAGCAACTCCTGGCCTCCGCAGAGGCGCCCTTCGGCAGTGTCTGGAACGGCCGCATGACGGCGCTTGCGGCGACCGGCATCAAGGTGGAGACCTCCTGGGAGCAGAACATCACCGCTGCGGATGCGCTCGTCGTGCCGAAGGGCGCGCCGAATGCCGAGGCTGCGATGAAATTCATCGCGCTGGCGACCTCCGCCGAACCGCAGGCCGCCTTGGCAAAGGCCACGGGATATGCGCCGATCAATGTCGAGTCGGCCAAGCTGATGGATCCTGAAACCGCCAAGACCCTGCCGGACCAACAGACCGCAAGCCAGGTCAATGCCGATATGAATTACTGGGCCGATAATCGCGATGCCATCGGCGAGAAGTGGTACGCCTGGCAGGCGAAATAAGCTGGAATGGCATAGCAACGGGCACGGCGATTGTTCGCCGTGCCTCCCGCAGCGTCGGCGCCGGTCATCGGACCTCGCCGCCAGCGGAAACTGACGGGTGGGAAGGACTGTCATGTCGACATATAGCGATGCCTCTGGCGCGATTATGCCTCTGCCGAAGGCGCGCAGGGCAACAGGTTTTGGCGGGGTCGTTCCGGCTCTGGCCTTCGTGGGAATCTTTTTCGTGGTTCCGGTGGTGGTCCTGCTGCTGCGAAGCGTATTGGAACCCGTCCCGGGTCTGGGCAATTATGCGCAACTGATCGGGTCGGCGACCTATCTCAAGATTTTCGCAAATACGTTCATCGTCTCCGGTTTCGTCACGGTCATTTCGCTTTTGATCGGTTTTCCCGTCGCCTGGGCGCTGGCGATCATGCCCGGTCGCCTGACGTCGGTGATCTTTGCGATCCTGCTCTTGTCGATGTGGACCAATCTGCTGGCTCGCACCTATGCCTGGATGGTGCTGTTGCAGCGGACCGGCCTGATCAACAAGATGCTGATGGGAATGGGCCTGGTCGACCAGCCGCTCGCACTCGTCAACAATCTCACAGGCGTGACGATCGGCATGACCTATATCATGCTGCCTTTCATCATCCTTCCGCTCTACGGTGTGATCAAGAAAATCGACCCGTCGACCCTGCAGGCGGCAGCCCTTTGCGGCGCCAACCGCTGGCAGTGCCTGACCCGCGTTCTGCTGCCCTTGGCGATGCCCGGCATGGCGGCCGGCGCCCTCATGGTCTTCGTGATGTCGCTCGGCTATTTCGTTACGCCTTCGCTCCTCGGCGGTACCGCCAACATGATGCTCGCGGAGCTGATCGCGCAGTTCGTGCAGTCGCTGGTCAACTGGGGAATGGGCGGTGCGGCGGCGCTGGTGCTGCTCGTGGTGACACTGTCGCTCTATGCCGCGCAGCTGCGGTTCTTCGGCAGCCAGAACCCGGGAGGGCGTTGATATGTTGCTCAATTTCGACCGTCTTGGCTGGTGGAAATATCTCCTCCTGGCGATCACGCTTCTGACCGCGGCTTTCCTGCTGCTGCCGATCGTCTTTATCGCGGCGCTGTCCTTCGGCTCGTCGCAATGGTTGATCTTTCCGCCGCCGGGCTGGACATTTCAGTGGTATAGCGAGCTCTTCGCCGACCCGCGGTGGCTGGAATCGGCTTTGACGAGCTTCAAGATCGCGGTCATTGTGACGGTTTTGTCGGTGCTGCTCGGGCTTGTAACGTCCTTCGGACTGGTGCGCGGTTCGTTCCTGTTCCGCGATGCGCTGAAGGCGCTGTTCCTTACGCCGATGATCCTTCCGGTCGTGGTTCTCGCGGTTGCTCTCTACGCCTTCTTCTTGAGGATCGGCCTTGGCGGCACCTTGACGGGCTTCGTCATTTCGCACCTCGTGCTCGCGCTGCCCTTCTCGATCCTGTCCATATCGAGTGCGCTGGAGGGTTTTGACAAATCGATCGAGGATGCGGCGGTGCTCTGCGGTGCCGCGCCGCTCGAAGCAAAGATCAGGGTCACGCTTCCCGCGATCAGCCATGGGCTGTTTTCGGCCGCCGTCTTCTCGTTCCTGACATCCTGGGATGAGGTGGTGGTGGCGATCTTCATGTCCAGTCCGACTCTGCAGACACTGCCCGTGAAGGTCTGGGCGACGCTGCGACAGGATCTGACACCCGTCGTCGCAGCAGCCTCGACCCTTCTCATCCTGTTGACGATCATCTTGATGGCGCTGGTTGCCGTCGTGCGTAAGGTACTGAAACAATGAACGAACCATTCCTTCAGATCCGCGGCATACGCAAGGAATACGGCCCTGTCGTCGCCGTCCACGACGTCAATCTCGACGTCCGGCGCGGGGAGTTCCTGACCTTTCTCGGACCGTCCGGCTCCGGCAAGAGCACGACACTCTACATCCTGGCAGGCTTCGAAAACCCGACCAAGGGCGACATTACGCTCGAGGGCAAGACCTTGCTCGCCACACCGTCGCACAAGCGCAATATCGGCATGGTGTTCCAGCGCTACACGCTGTTTCCACATTTGACAGTGGGCGAGAACATCGCCTTTCCGCTGAAAGTCCGGCGCAACTCGAAGGCCGAGATCGACTTGAAGGTGAAGGAAATGCTGCGCCTCGTCCGACTCGAAGGCTTCGAGGATCGCAAGCCCGCGCAGATGTCCGGCGGCCAGCAGCAGCGTGTCGCCCTTGCCAGGGCGCTTGCCTATGATCCGCCGGTGCTGCTGATGGACGAGCCGCTGTCGGCGCTCGACAAGAAGCTGCGCGAGGAGATCCAGCACGAGATCCGCCGCATCCACCAGCAGACGGAAGTGACGATCCTTTATGTCACGCACGACCAGGAGGAAGCGCTGCGGCTCTCCGATCGCATCGCTGTCTTTTCGAAGGGCGTCATCGACCAGATCGGGACTGGCCCCGAACTTTACGCCAATCCCAAGACCCGCTTCGTCGCCGAATTCATCGGCGATAGCGACTTCATTTCATGCGACCTGGTGTCCTCATCCGATGGACAGGCCACCATTGCGCTCGGAGGCGGAACCATCTTCAATCAAATCCCGGTGCATGGCAAAGGCACCTCCGGCGCAAGGGCGGCGCTGATGCTGAGACCGGAGCGCATTCGGCTGTCGCGCGCAAGAGCCGCCGGCGCAGGCCTTGCCGCAACTGTCAGCGACATTACCTTTCTTGGCAACAATATCCACGTCTCCACAGAGACGACGACAGGCGAGGCGCTTTCGGTTCGCTTGCCGTTCGGTCATGAGGCTATTGCCGGGCTCAATCGTGGAGATATAGTCCATCTGGATTTCGATCCCGGCGCCGCTCACGTATTCTGCTGAAAGTTGTCCCATGAAGCTCAATGATCCCTCGCTGTTCCGTCAGGCCTGCCCCATCGCCGATCGCTGGATCGAAGCGGAGGGGCGCCGGGCGGCCATGGTCCGCAATCCGGCGACAGGTGAGGTGCTGGGCGCGGTCCCTGACTTCGGTGCGGCGGAAACGGAAGACGCTATCCGGGCAGCCGTCGTCGCCCAGAAGCTTTGGGCCAAGAAGACCGCCGGCGAACGCGCCGCCGTTCTCAAAGCATGGCACCGCCTGATGATCGAAAACCGCGATGATCTGGCGATGATCCTGACGCTGGAGCAGGGAAAGCCGCTCGCTGAGGCCAAGGGGGAGATCACCTATGGCGCGAGTTTCATCGAATGGTTTGCCGAAGAGGCAAGACGCATCAACGGTGAGACCATACCGGGACACCAGCCCGACAAACGCCTCCTCGTCCTGCGTCAGCCGGCCGGCGTGGTCGCGGCGATCACGCCCTGGAATTTCCCGAACGCGATGATCACCCGCAAGATCGGCCCCGCCCTTGCCGCCGGCTGCGCCGTCGTTCTCAAGCCGGCGCTGCAGACGCCGTTCTCCGCAATCGCGATTGCCGTTCTCGCAGAGCGCGCCGGCTTGCCGGCGGGGCTTCTCAATATCGTCACGGGTGACGCCGCCGCAATCGGCGGGGCGATGACCGCAAGCCGCGACGTCCGGGTCCTGACATTCACCGGTTCCACCCGGACGGGCGAACTGCTTTACCGGCAATGCGCGCCGACGATCAAGAAACTCGGTCTCGAGCTCGGCGGCAATGCGCCCTTCATCGTCTTCGACGACGCCGATCTCGACGCTGCGGTCGAAGGCGCAATCATCGCCAAGTTCCGCAACAACGGCCAGACCTGCGTCTGCGCCAACCGGCTTTACGTCCAGGACGGCGTCTACGAGGCATTTGCCGTAAAGCTCGCCGCGGCCGTTTCGGCATTGAAGGTCGGCAACGGTCTGGAACGTGACGTCGTGCTTGGCCCGCTCATCGACGACAACGCCGTCGCCAAGGTCGAAAGCCATATTCAGGACGCCGTTGCAAAGGGCGCCGGCATCGTTTCGGGCGGCAAGCGCCACGCGCTTGGTGGTCACTTCTTCGAACCGACGATCCTGCGTGACGTCGATGCCGGCATGCAGGTCGCACGCGAGGAAACCTTCGGGCCGCTTGCCCCGCTTTTCCGTTTCCGCGACGAAGAGGATGTCATCGAACAGGCAAACGATACCGAGTTCGGCCTTGCTTCCTATTTTTACGCCCGCGACCTGTCGCGAGTATTTCGCGTCGCCGAAGCGTTGGAATATGGGATGGTCGGCGTCAATACCGGTCTCGTCTCGACGGCGGAAGCGCCATTCGGCGGCGTCAAGATGTCGGGTCTCGGCCGCGAGGGGTCAAGCCACGGTTTGGACGAATATACCGAACTCAAATATGTGTGCCTGGGCGGCATCGCCTGAGCGGGCCGATGCTTGCGCTTCCCGCGGAAAGCACCGGAACGGGGCTCGTCAGCATCGCCATGTATGTCACATCAGAGCCGCTCGCGCATGCGACGGCCGAGCTGTGGTCGTTCCTCCGAGACTACCTCTCGAACGCCGGCCTTCAGGATGTGCCGGAAAAGCTTGACCGGACGGTTGGCTATGACGAGGCCTGGCTACGGCCGGATCTGCTCCTGTCCCAGACATGCGGTTATCCTTTTGCCAGGCGCCTGCGTGGCAGGGTCCGCCTGGTGGCGACACCTGTCTACGGACATCCCGGCTGCGACGGCGCGCTGATGCGCAGCTTCATCATCGTCCGAAAGGATTCTCCGCTTCGGTCGCTGGAGGATTTGCGCGGCACCACCGCTGCGATCAACAGTCTCGACAGCAATTCCGGCAGCAATCTGTTTCGCGCCGCAATCGCTCCGCTTGCCCGGGGCGGCCGCTTCTTTGGTCGGATCATCGAAACCGGCAGCCACGGCGGCAGCATTGCCGCCGTGGCTGAAGGCCGGGCAGACAGCGCGGCCATCGATTGCATCACCTATGCCAATATAGGCCGGTTCGATCCCGACGATCTGAGGCAGGTTCGCATCATCGCCGAAACACCCAAGGGCCCCGGCCTGCCGTTCATCACCTCGGGCGATGCACCGGAGGAGAGGGTCGAGCTCCTGCGTAATGCACTGCGTGCCGCCATCAAGGATCCGTCGCTGGCCGCCATGCGTGCGGCTCTGGGTCTCATTGATATCTCGGTGCTTTCCGAAGTCGATTACGAGCCGCTTCTGTCAATGGCCGGAGATGCGTTGCCGCAGCTGAGAGCTTGATGAGCCGAATGGATTCAGAGTGCCGGCTTTGCTTCTGTTTCGGCAAGACGATGGGCGATGCGATCGGCATTGGCCATGATCGTCATCGTGATATATTTCGATGACAGATCCGGAATAATCGAGCCGTCGACGATGTGAAGACCGGGATGGAGGTTCAACTCGCCGTCGGCAGAGGTGCCGGACGGACCGGAGGCACCCATCGGTAAGGTGCCGGCGAAATGCGCGTCGACACCCGGCTCTGCCAGCGATGCGCCCGGCAGCTGAATCAATCCCAATCGTTTCCATTCGCGACGAAGCGCCTTTTTCAAAGCTTCGGCACGAATCTCAAAGCCGTCCGCGAAGCCGCCCCGGATGATCAAACTCCTTCCCGTCGTTGCATCTCGGTGGATATAGCTGCGGCTTTGATCGCCAGGATAATAAATCGTGGCGACGAGCAGGCTTCCGGCGATCGTCTCGAACGCTGCACGTCCGGCCTTCCGGCCGAGCGGCATCCTGTTGATGAAGCTTTGTGCCGGCAGGGAGCCCACCTCATAGATCGCTCCCGTCACATAATCGGATGTGCCCCCGCCGTAGCGCAGCGATAATCCGAGCTGCGCCAGGCTGTGCGTCGGCGTTGACGAGCGCAGCAATCTCGCGGGGGAGAGCAGGGGAATGGCCAGCGTGGGACTGTTCAAGAGGCGCAGTCCCTGTTCCTCAAGCGGAAGATGGTCGGCCAGCAGGGCGGCCGTTCCAAGCACCCCTGCGGCAAGAATGATCCTCGGAGCGGAAAACGACAAGCCGTCGGCCGTTCCGACCGTCCAGCCCGCGTTGCGGGCCAACGAGACGGCCCGCATGTTGTCGAGCAAACGAAAATGCGGGGATTTCCGCAACAGAAGGAGATCTTGCCTGCTGTTATATATCGCCCCGCTCGGGCAACCATAGAGACAGTCGCCGCGCAGGTCGCATGCCGCCCGCCCGGGTCTCGCCTGCGAAAGCATGGCATTGACGGCAGGAAAAAGCCGAAACGATCCGTCCACCGGCTTCGCGACCTTGTGTCTCTGAAGAATATGGGCGGCCGTCGCCCCGAGCGGCAGGACGGGCTGCTCGTTGGCGCTTTCCGTAAAATCGGCATTCCTGCTGATCCCGATGCGTTGGGATATGCGCTCGTAGGATCTTTGAAGGGAAGCAATGTCTATCGGCCAATCGGCAATGTCCTCGGCGTCGAGATAGCTGATCTGCGCGCCCCAGATATTGGAGAGGCCGCCGCGGGCGAGGCTGCCGATGGGCATGAAGCCGGCGCCCGCTATGCCGGAATCGCGTCGAAACCGTTCGACAATTCCACGCGACACCGGCGTCTGCAGTTTTGGCGAGCTGCCATCGTCCACGCGCAGGGATTCGAGATCGCTTCCGAGGATGCGCACACTGCGGCTTTCCTCCTGCGATCCGAGATCATTGCCCGCATCCAGCATCAGAACACGGCGGCCGGCCGCTATAAGCGGAAACGCGGCGGAAACACCAGCAGGGCCGCTGCCGATGATGATGAAGTCGGCATCGGCCCCTTTCATCGATATCTCCCGGCGAAAAGAGCGCGGAGCGGAAGCAGCAGGACATCGCTTGATATGGTCAGGATTGCCTTGAAGAAGCCGGCCTTTTTGCGCCGCTGCCGTTCCGGCTCGCTCGCGAGATCGGCGAGGTAAAGCGCTCTTGCGAGGCGATGCTGCGTCTGATTGGCGGGTGGTTCAAAGAGCGACAGCAGACGCGGATGCCTGATCAGCGTCGGGGAGAGACCGAGCGGCGCCAGTCCCTCGCGCCGAAGCCCTTCAGAGAGGCGCTGCACCTGCGCTTCGGTGGGTGCGGCGCCGAGATAGTGCAGCAGCGCCTCGGCCTCGTTTCGCGACGGTTCTCCACTCTTCTGGCCGAACTCCGCGGAAAGCACCACCAATGGATCAGCCAAGTTCAACTTCAGCAGCCTGAGGCTCTCGCCGCTTTCCATAGGAGCGGCCCCCGCGAGCCCCAGGACGCGCTCCGGATCGACCGTCGGGATCAGCGGCAGAAGCTTCGTCATGCGACAGGCAAACAGGGCCGCAGTGAGGGGGATCGGGATGAAATGCAGATTCCCTTTGCCTTGGCTGCGGCGAAGAATGCGCAGCCAGGCGGCAAAGCTTATCGGCTTCTCCTGAGCGAGCACGAATGTTTGCGGCAGCTGGCTTTCGTCTGTCGCCAGCGTCAACAAGCCCGCTGCGACTTCGTCGAGATGAATGGGCTGAACCTTCCGGCTAAGCCCAATCATCGGCAGAAGCGGACTTAAGGCCGATAATTTCGCCATGAGACCGTACATCGCCGCGCGCGGGCCGCCGTAAACAAGCCCTATTCGCGCGATCCGAACGATCGGTGCCGCGAAGCTGGCCGCCAAATGCTGTTCAATTCTGTACTTGGTGCGGCCGTAGACGTTCAGCGCTTCCTGCCTGGACGAGGTGGAGGAGGCAAAGACGAAGCGTAGCACTCCGGCTGCCTTTGCCGCTTCCGCCAATTTTACGGTGCCCGAGATATTGATGTTGTTTTCCTCGGCCGTCTCCGGCCCGGTGGCCCAGGAATGCGCGAGATGAACGACGGCAGCCCCCCCCTTCAGATCGGACGCGGCGGGCTCATCGCCGATGCGCCACTTTGCTTCGGAGCGCCGGCCGAGCTCGACCACCTCGAAGCCGCGCTCACGCGCCAGCGCGGCAAGTCTTGCACCGATATAGCCGGTTGATCCGGTGATGATGAGACGCGGTGCCATTCACGTCCTCTATTGTGCGAAGGCGATACGCGCGCCGCTCCAGTCAAAACGAAACTCGATTTCCTTGAGCTGCGACAGCGCTTGCCGGACTTTTGCCTGGCGATCTCTGGGGCAATAGAGAACGAGGAAGCCGCCTCCGCCGGCGCCTGCGAGCTTGCCGCCGATCGCGCCGGCAGCGCGTGCCGCCTCGTAAAACTCGTCAATGGCGCTATTGGTGATCTGTGACGTCAGCGATCGCTTCATCATCCATCCGCGATGCAGCGCTTCGCCAAAGGCGCCGAGGTCGCCAGCCATCAGGATGTCGCGCATTTCGTAAGCCAGCTGCACCATGCTCTCGACCGTCCGGAACTTTTCTTCGTTCGTCTCCATGGCCTGCACCTGCGTCGACAGCACAGAGCGCGTGTCGCGCTGGCTTCCGGTGAAAAACAGGAGGATATTGCTCTCGAGCTCCGCCATCTTGTTGGCGCTGAGCACGACGGGCTGCACGTTGACGCTGCCGTTGGAATTGAATTCGATGAAATTCAAGCCGCCATGGGCGGCTGCGTACTGGTCCTGTTTGCCGATCGGCTCCTTCAGGATGTCGATTTCGAGTCTGCAGGCTTCTTCCGCCAACTGATCCTTGGAAGCAAAACGCGACCTGTGGGCATAAAGCGCGTTGATCAGCGCCACGGAAAAGGAGCTTGATGACCCCAGCCCAGTCCCGGAGGGAATGTCGGCGACGGAAGCGACTTCGATGCCCGGCTCGACCTGATGCATACGCAGGGCTTCGCGCAGCAGCGGATGCGCGACCTCTTCAAGGGTGTCAGCCAGTTCGGTGCGCGTGTATTTCAAATGGTATTTGTTTTCGTTGAAATAGTTATGCACGATGACGAAGCTGTACTTGGCTATCGCGCAGGACAAGACCGCTCCGGCTTGCCGACGGTAATAGGACGCGATGTCCGAGCCGCCGCCGGCGAAGCTGACCCGAAAAGGTGCGGATGAAACGATCAAAGGGTTGTCTCCTCGAGATTGATGACGATATCGGCCGATGTGCGCTGCAGATCGATCCTCGGCCACTCTTCTTGAATTCGCGACTGCCAGAGCCCTTCGGCGGCAAGCGGCGTGAGGCCTTTCCAGGCATAGAATGTGTGAAAGCGGTTCAGCAGAGTCTGCTGCGACGCTTCGACGAAGACGGCTATATCGACCTCTTCGCGGATCGACGCATGGCCGGCAAAGATGCCGTCCAGCAGGATGACCTCGGCATCTCGCGCATCATAGATGGCAGTACCCCTCAGCTGGGCACGGCTGGCCGCGTCGTAGCCGGGTGCTTCGACCCGTCCCGCTCGGCGCAGCACGCTGACGATTTCGGGATAGAGCTCTACCCTGCTGCGCTCTTCCGCGCTCATATCCGGGCTGCGATGTTCGAGCGGCAATATCCAGCGGTCGAGTTCCAGCCTCAGCACCCTGCGCCCTGCTTCCGAGAGGATGCGTTGAACGGCATGCGCAAACGTACTTTTCCCGGAGCGGGAACGACCGCATATGCTGACGAGCAGAGGCCCTGCCATACCTGAAAGCCGTTCCTCAATCGCTCTGGCTGGAGCTTTCCCGATATGCTGGTAGCCGCACTGAAAGCGAACGGCGTCATGGACCGTATCGAAGACAAGGTCGGCTCGCGGGATTTCGGTTTCGGCGGCAGGATAGCTCTTCACATCCCGCAGTCCATAACCGGTCCGCACACCATAGGCCCAGATGCCCGCCTTGCGGCCCGCACCTATGTCGCGCAGGCTGTCGCCGATAATGACGGATTTCGATTTTTCGATCGGCAGTTCCGACATGGCCCGGCGGATCATCAGATCGCCCGGTTTGCGGCAAGCGCATTCGATCTTGAGTTCGGGGACCTCGTCAGGGAATCCCTTGTCCGGATGGTGCGGACAAAAATAGATTCGGTCCAGGACGCCGCCGTCTTCGGCAAGCTCGGCCTCCAGGCGACCAAGAACATGATCCAGGCCGGTCTCGTCCAGCAAGCCTTTGGCGACCTGCGGCCGGTTGGTCACGGCAACCGCAAGGAAGCCGGCCTCGCGCGCGAGCCGCACCGCTTCGCCGGCTCCGCTCACCAGCTTCACCTGGTCTGGACGTATGACTCCGTGGCCGCCGACATCTTCGTTTAGCACGCCGTCGCAATCGAAAAACACAGCGGGTCTTCGAACCGAGAGATGGACGGCATGAACCCGATCATGGCGAATATCCTCAGCCGCGGCGGCATGTCGGCTCGGAGAGCCGGTATCCTTTATATATTCGGGCGTATCATAAATTGCGACCGGTATGGATCGCTCGAGGAGGCCGGGGATCACATCATGGATCATATCGGCCGGCTGCCCCGACTGGAGAGTGTCGAAGAACTGGCCGCAAGCCACGTACAAACCGGCCGGCACCAGATTGCGCCAATCGGCGTCACGTGGCGCCTTGCGGGGCAACAGGCGCTGGAGATAGCCGTTCTTCTGAACGACGATATCGGATGTGCGAGGATGATCGTTGGGATGGGCGATTATCGTCAGCGCGGCGGGAAATTGCCGCCGATGACGCGCAAGGGCCGACAGATCGATATCGAAAAGCATGTCACCGTAGACGATAAGGACGTCATCGGCGATCGTGTCCAAAGTCGTCAAGCAACCGGCCGTACCGAGCGGAGACTTCTCAACGAAGACGTCGATCGCAATGCCAAGCTTTTCGGCTTCCGGTCCAAGGGCAGGCTCGAGCTGGCTGCCCAGGTGGCCGCCAAGCACACGCACATGCTGAACGCCTTCGCGGGCGAGCACGCGAATCTGCCTGACAATGATCGGCACGCCGGCAAGCGGCAGAAGAGCCTTCGGAATGACATCGCCCGTCATGCTGCGCGCGCGCGTTCCGAGGCCTCCGGCGATAATGATAGCCTCGCAGATAGCGTTCTCAGAACCCATTCGCCAGGATCCGCTCGACGGCGAGTTCAACAGCCTCGGTGGACTTCCGCTTCGGCGTCCAGCCGAGCGCGACAAGTCGGCTTATGTCGTAGCTGAAGCGCGGCACGTCGCCCAGCCAACCACGGTCTTCGCTGCCGTATTCGATAGCGGCTCCGGATGCGACCTTGGAGACTACGATCTCGGCGATATCCCGGACAGACGTTTCACCGATGCCGCTGGCATGAAATACCTCATAGGCACCGGGCGCCTTTTCCCAGGCAAGCAGAATGGCATCCACCAGGTCGCCGACATAGAGATAGGGTTTTGTCTGCATGCCGTTGCCGAGCACCTGGAGCCGCGCAGGATCAGCCTTCAGTCTGTTGATGAAGTCATAGATGGCTCCGTGGGTGGAGCGTTCCCCGACGACATTGGGAAAGCGCAGCACGAGCGTCTTGATGCCGAATGACAGCGCGTAGACGGACAAATAGGCTTCGGCGGCAAGCTTGCTGGCGCCATAGAGCGAAATCGGCCGCAGCGGGCCATGATTTTCGTGAATGTTGCCTTCGGCTTCACCGAATACGGCGGAGGTGCTGGCGAAAAAAAGCTTGCCGATCTCATGCTTGCGCATGATGGCGAGCAGCGTCGTCGTCGTCAGTTGGTTCAGCTGGAGGTCGAGTTCGACATTGGCATTGCCGGCGGCAATATCGGAGTTGGCGGCGAGATGGAAAACGGCGTCGGGACGATCCGCGCCAATGAGCCGATCCATGCCTTCCCGATCGAGCATATCCAGCTCATGGAAGCGGAAATCCGATCGCTGCAGCAGATGATCGATGTTGCGCATGCGGCCAAGATGAAGATTGTCGATTGCGGTTACCCGATAACCCGAATCCAACAGACGATCGCAGAGATGGCTGCCGATAAAACCGGCCCCTCCTGTTACCAAGGCATGCATGTCGGCAGCTCCATATGATCTGTTAAGGCTCTTCAGAGCGCTTTGATCTTTCCCGAATGAGGACGCGATAGGACGAATACACCACCGGCCAAGCCGACCACAAGCTGCAACAGGCCGAAAACCACCGACAGCGTCGCGGCATCTGTCGTGCCGATGCCGAACACTGCAAGGGAAACGATCATGCCGCCTTCGCGCAGCCCCCATCCTCCGACGGAAATCGGAACCATGGCGATCAACAGGACTGGCGGGAAAGCGGCTGCGGCCTGACCCCAATCGAGCGGAAGACCGAGACCGAGAACGAGGATTTCAAGCGAGACGACACTCAATCCGTGAATGACGAGGGTCAACAGGAATACCCCGAGCATTCTTCGGTGGGCGAGAAACGCTGCTAGCGCCTCGGTCAGCGCGTGCAGCTTTGCCGGAAGAAACCGCACGAAGAAATGCCGGCGCCAGCTGAAGACCAGGGCCGATGCGATCGTTCCCGCCACGCCAAGGGCCGTGAGTTCGACCAAATAGGGGATTGGGAAGTCGTGCCCGTAAAAGCCGCGCATGATGATCAGTCCGATCAGCGCAACCACCGCCAGCCCGAAAAGCGTGAGGATACGGTCGATTACCACACCCAGTGTCGCTTCCGTTATCGTCAGGCCATATTTGATGGCGCCGAATATGCGGGCGGCATCGCCTGGAATGGGACTTGGAAGAGCTTGATTATAAAAGAGGCTCTGCATGAAGAGCTTCGTGGCGCCGGTCAGTTTCAGTCTTTGCCCTATCATTTCCGACAGGAGGCACCATCGCCATGCCGAAAGCACGGCCTGCAAGAGAAGCAGGAAGACGCTGGCCCAGATGATCGTTACCGACAGGGTCCGGATCGCAGCCCACCCTTCTGCGAAATCGACCTTACGCGCGATCCATATGACGAGGCCAAGCGCGACGGCCACTTTCAGAATCGGGATGGCGATGCGAAGCAATGCGCGGAGGGATGGTATAGTCACGATGCCCGATCCGCTTCAAAGCGATAGAGCTTCCAGCCGAACCGATCCGTCAATATCAGCGAGGAGCGAGGCATCATATGGGCTATGATGCTGTTGGCCATCACGATCTTGTTTTCTCCGATGCGTTCGGCGAGAAACGCGCTATCGGCATCGGGTGGAACGATGAAGTAAGCTATCTTATTGTCTTTGATGAAAGCATCGATATCCGAACCCGGCGCTGGCAGCACGTAGCGCGGCAATTGCCAGCCGCCGTCACGACCGTCGTTATAAGCCGTGGACAATAACATATTGGCCGTATCGAAAGGTTGAAAGACGGTTCGCAGGTCGTGATCTGCGATATAGCGGTACATGAAATAAGCTTCGCGATGGCTCTCCAAGTATTTATCGACGCTTATCATCCCGAGCACCACATCGAAGTCTTTCGCCTTGACGGGGTCGATGTCGCTACCGCCCATTCGGTGCCAGTGGGCAATCCAGAGCCCGCCGGCCAGCAAGACTATTATCATCGGGCTGGCGACCATGCCTGCTGGCGAAGAGGCCATTTTTGTCAGTGGAGCCATCTGCGGCATGACCCGTCGGTCGAGCCATGCATCCAATCTTTCCCGAACCAGGGAGGCGCCGATAAACCCGGTCGAAAAGAAAAGCAGATAGGCTGGCGTCGCCCACCGTATGTGATTGAACATAACGGTGTACCATATCACGAACATGGCAAGGACCATCGCTGCGAGAAAGGCGATGCGCCGGAAAGCCACTGCCAGACCGGCCAGAATCAAAGCGAGAGCGACGAAAGCATTTGGCTTATTTTCGAGAAACCAGTCGTAAAGGATATAGAGGAAGTCGTGCCAACCCTGCAAAGTAGCGAGGTTCGTAACAAAGTGCCGGTTGGCGGGATCGAAGGCCCTGCCCAATTCGAGCATGTAATCCGCCATCCAGGCATCGCTGAGGCCCTGATGGCCGAACATGAAGGGATAGATCGGATTGCCGAGGGCGATCAGGTTTTTCGCATACCAGTAGCCGGCGACCGCGAGGAATGCGCAAAGGCATGACAGAAGGAGCGGCAGGGATATCCTTCCCTTGAGAAGCATCGGTATCAATACCAGCCCTACGAGGCCGACCATTTGCAGTTCCGTATATTTTCCTCCGACTGCGCCTCCCAATACGAGCGCACAATGAAAGAGCTCCGCCGGCCGCCGGGTCTCCAGATAACGCCACAGGAAAAGCACGGCTGCGACGGAGAAACACGACCGGGCCAAGTCCGTCATCGGTTCGCCGATACTCCCCCTGAAGAAGGGGATGCTGAGGATCAGCGCTGCCACCAGGAAAAAACCGCATGCTCGCCAACGATTGGCGCAACTTGAAAGCAGGAACAGAAATCCGAAGAAAATTGCGATGTTCATGGCGGCCGCGCCGGTCCAGTGACCGCTGACCATCATGACGAGCGCAAACAGCAGATTGAAGAAGAGGGGAATATTGCCGTAGAAGGGATGATCGATCTGCGGCGACACAAAGCCGGCATGATCGATGATACTGTTGGCGAGCGGGATATGGAAAACCCACACGTCGGCAACGGCTGACGGGAAGAGGGACAGCACGCTCCACACATAGCAGAGTATGATGCATGTGAAGGCCGCAAGCGCCGGAATTGGATTTCCGTTTTTCGATTCAGTTGCGATTCTACGAAACAGCAAAGCCAGATCGCAAAGAACAGCGACGAGATCGCGCCGCCGCCAGATCATCGAGACTGCCACTATGGGAAGAACGATTTCCCATCTCAATCCATGAAACGCGCCAAGAATGGTGGCCGCGCCGCCGGCGATCGCCAGAGCCGGCAGAATACCGCTGAACAGAAAATCGATGCCGTCTCGAAAGGGCTGATCGCAACGTCGGTTGAGCCGGGCAACAATGCCTCTGTCGATCACGAGGCCCCATAATATTATGGAAAGAACCGTGCACCAGCCTAGGATCATGATCGCCCTTTCGTGGCTCTTATCCCGCGAGAGGCGGCGCAGGCTTCTTGACGGGCAGCATGACCCCGAGCGCTCGTATCATGAGCCCTGATATAAAGATCTGGAACGCCGTGATGATAAGCCACAGCCCGAAGACGGCCCAGTTGGTCTCGATGCCGATCTCGGGCAGCACGTAGCCGTTCCCGACATAGGAATCGAAGAGCGGAACCGCCAGCAAGACGCCTGCCAGAACGGCGATAACCGATCCCCATACCGTTGCATTGTAGGGAAGGCGCCGCTCGAGGCGAGGCTGCACATGTCCCGAATAGTCAAAGATCACCCGACCGATCGCTGCCGAAATCAGCATTGATTGACCAAGGACGGCCAGAGCCATCGCAAACAGCATGGCATTCGAGGAGAACCGCACGCCTGCTATCGACATAGGTCCCGCGAGCAGCGGCAACATGGTGATCAAGCCGAGGGCCAGCAGCAGGAAGCCCGGCCAGATCAAAAAGAAATCGAACCCGTAGACAAACATCGCTTGCAGATTGCGCCAGCCGGCGCGCCAGGGCTCCATCCAGCCTCGGCGCTTCATGTGACTCAGCCGTCCTTCCGGATCCTTCAGGAAGTGAATCGGCACCTCGGTCGTCGCAAGCTCCATATGGACTGATTTCAGCACCATTTCCGAGGCGTATTCCCACCCTTGCGAGCGGAGATCCATACGAAGCAGCGCATCGACACTGATGCCCCGCATGCCGCAATGGATGTCGGAAAAGCGGCTGCCGAACATCCGATTGAGAATCCACGTCGTCAGCGGCGTTCCGAAATAGCGATGCAGCAGCGGCATCGCATTGTCCTCGATCGAGCCTTTGAACCGCGAGCCCATGACAAATTCGGATCCCTTCCGGAATGCCTCGATGAAGGGCGCTATCTGGCGAAAATCATAGGTGCAGTCCGCATCGCCCATGATGATGAACTTGCCGCGGACGAAGGGAATGGCATCGATGTAAGCTCTGCCCAAGCCGCGCTTCGGCGTCCGCAACACGCGCGCGCCCCGCTCACGTGCGATTTCCGGCGTGCGATCGGTCGAACTGTCGACGATCAGGATTTCGACCGCCGCACCACTTGCCGCGATGCCTTGACGGCACCAGTCGACGAAGGTTCCGATCGTCAATTCCTCGTTGAGCGAGGGGACGAGAATGGTGACTTCCGGGTCGGTGACGTCGTCGTCCGGCGTAAGGAGCGACAGTTCCGGATCGTGGATGTGGGGGAAATTCATGGGCGTGATAAGGCTCTTAGGAAAGGCTGGGCGGGACGAGGCCGCAGGAAAAATCCAATATGGCGTGGCAGATCGCCAGATGGGCAATCTCCACATAGCCATATTGATCGGAGGCGACGTAGAAGTTCAAATCGCCGAGCGCACGCAACGGGTTGCCTGGAGCGAAGCCGCTCAGGGTGATAACGGCGCCGCCTTTTTCGCGGGCGGTGCGGACGGCCTTGGTGATGCTTTCCGATCTGCCTGAACTGCTGATCGCGACCAGCAGATCCCCTTCATTCGCATGCATTTCGATCTGCTTTGCGAATACGTTCTCATAGCCGAGGTCGTTCGAGAGGCATGTCAGCGTCGCGCCATCGTTCATTGCCATGGCGCGGAGTCCGCCATTTTTGGAATAGTCCGTCGCCATATGGCTGGCAATCGCGGCGCTGCCGCCGTTACCGATGAAGATGATCTTCCGGCCGGCATCATGGGTAGCACGGGCCAGCCGCATGGCCTCACTCATCGCAGTTGCATAATCGAGGCTTTCGTCACCCCGCCGCGACGCGGCTGCATTCACGAGAACATGGCGGAGAAATGTAAAATAGCGATCGAGATCGCCGGCCGTCACGGCGAGGTCCGAGGGTATGGTCTGGTTGTGTGACATGCTGGTTCAGCCTCTACGCCTTCGAAATTGGGGCGTCCTTAAAGACTAAATGATACAAAGGCAAGTTGCCCGGCATCCCTCCGGATGGTTGTTAACGAGTGTCACGGGCTTGCAACTAACGGTCTTCCGTCAAGCATCCGGCCCCGACGTGAGGGTTACTGCTCGACCTTAGCGCTGCTGAACCCGACCAGTTATTAAAGCTACGAAGGCGTGCGTGATGAATATTGACAATATGTGCCACGCTACCCATCATAGACAAAACGAAGGGTATGCCGATGGCATCGGGTAGCATTCATGTGAAGGTCAGTGGGCAGTTGCAGGATCATATCCAGCAGCAGATCGGCGATGATGGCCTTTATGAAAACGCCAGCGAGTATATTCGTGCGCTCATTCGCCGCGACTTGCAGTCCCGTAATGAGGCCTGGGACATGCTGCAAAGAGAGCTTGCGCCGGCGATGCGGGCTGAAGACAGCGAATTCATCGCGGTTTCGGCCGAAGACGTCATCCGCCGCAACAAGCGTCAATAAGCCTGATGGCAGCCTATCGATTTTATCCGCGCCCTGACGACGCGCAGGACAAGATTTGGCGCGACACGATTGAGGCGTGGGGAGAGAAGCAGGCGGATGCCTACATTTTCGGGCTGCACGCCTATTTGCAGCGTTTGTGCGAGGATCGGTCGATCTGGCGACAGCTTCCGCAACGTCTGGCAGTTCCGACAGACATCAAGCGGTTGGCCTATTTCGGTCGTTATGAACAACATTACGTGTTCTTTCGCGAGCTTAAGAACGGCGATCTTGGTGTCATGAGCATTCTTCACGAACGGATGAATCTGCCGGTCCGGCTCAAAGAGGATCTGGCGGCTCTCTCAAACAAACTGCCGTGAGGGCGCGGAATCTTCGGTCGGTAGGATTGATCCTCGATGTGCGCTTTAACCCGGACTCAGAACCGGTGTTCCGCTCCCTCCAGCGGGTTTGCCCAGACCGTCATGCCAGGCCCGAAAGGCGTTTCGCCTTCGGCGCGCACGATCATTTCACCGAGTTCGGGGACGTCGAGATAAAGGATCGCGTCGGCGCCGAGCCGTTCCACATGGCGGATTCTGCCTTGCCACTGGCCGGTGCCTTCCGAAAGCCTGACATGTTCCGGGCGGATGCCGTAGGTCGCGCAATTCATTCGCCGTGCCGTCTCGCCGCCATAGAGGTTCATTTTCGGGCTGCCGATGAAGCCGGCGACGAAGGGTGTCGCGGGATTGCGGTAGAGCTCCATTGGGCTGCCGATCTGCTCGACCGCGCCACCGTTGAGGACGACGATCTTGTCGGCCATCGTCATGGCCTCGACCTGGTCATGGGTGACATAGATCATCGTCGACTTCAGACGGGCGTGGAGTGCCGAGATCTCCAGGCGCATCTGTGCCCGCAGGGAAGCATCGAGATTGGAGAGCGGCTCGTCGAAGAGGAAAACCTTGGGATCGCGCACGATGGCCCGGCCGATGGCGACACGCTGCCTCTGGCCGCCGGAAAGCGCTTTCGGCTTTCTCTGCAAGAGATGGGTGAGCTGCAGCGTTTCGGCCGCCGCCGCAACCTTCTCGGCGATTTCAGCCTTAGGGCGGCGGGCGAGCGAAAGTCCGAAGCCGATATTCTCGGCAACCGTCATATGCGGGTAGAGCGCATAGCTCTGGAACACCATGGCGATGCCTCGCTCGGAAGGTTCCGCATAGGTCACGTCCTTGCCGCCGATGGTCAGCCTGCCCGAGGTCGTCTCTTCCAGGCCGGCGATGATGCGCAGCAGCGTCGACTTCCCGCATCCCGACGGGCCGACGAAAACGACGAACTCGCCGGAGGCAACCTCCAGATCGACGCCCTTGATGACCTCAAGGGCGCCAAAGCTCTTGCGAACCTGTTTGAGAGTGAGCTCAGCCATTCTGCTATCCCTTGACCCCGCCTGCCGTCATGCCTGCGACGATCTGGCGGTTGAAGAAGATGAAGACGATCAGCGGCGGGATCGTCACGAGGAGGATGTTCATGAAGAGCAGATTATACTGGCTCGAATACATGCTCTGGAAATTATAGAGCGTCAGCTGCACCGTCACGTTCTCCTTGCCCGGCAGGTAATAGAGCGGATTGGTGAAATCGTTGAAGATCGCGATCGACTGGACGACGATATTGGTCACGGTCACCGGCTTCAGCAGCGGCAGGACCACCCTGAAGAAGATCTGCCGAGGCTTGGCGCCGTCGATCAGCGCCGCCTCGTCGAGATCGCGCGGGATGGTCGAAATGAACGACCGATAGAGCAGGACCGAAAAGGAGAGATTATAGGCAACCTGGATCAGGATCATTCCCGTCATGGTCTTGAAGAGGCCGATGTCCTGCAGAAGGCCGATGGTGGGAACAACGGCCGGCGGCATCATCAGGCCCATGAACAGCGCAGCGAAAGCCACGCGGTTCCACGCCGTCTTGCGGCGCTGCATCACATATCCGACCATCGCCGACAGCAGGATCAGGATCGTGACGGAAACGACCGTGATCAGCGTCGAATTGAAATAGGCGAGCACGAGCTGATAGTCGCGCGCCTTGAAGACGGCGACGAGATTGTCCCGGAACAGCCAATGCTCAGGAAGTTCGAAATCGAGCCGGGAGGCCTCGGGTTTGGATTTGACCGCCTGCAGGGCGACGAAAACGAAAGGCATAACGAAGATGACGGCCGCGACGGCAAGGGCTATCGCACCCGTCAGATAGGGGCGGACGCTTCTCATTCCTCGACCTCGCGCCGGTTGAACCATAGGGTGAAGGGCAGGATGATCACGGCGATCAGCGCGAACAGGATGACGTTTCCAGCCGTCGACAGTCCATAGAAACCAGCCTGGTACTGCTTGTAGATAACCGAGGCGATCACATCGGAGGAGAAACCGGGTCCGCCGCGGGTCATGGCCCATATGAGATCGAAGGAACGAAGCCCGCCGATCAGCGACAAGGTCACCACGATGACGGTGGCGGGACGCACGAGCGGTAGGGTGATCCGAAAGAATTGCTGGAGCCGCGTGGCGCCATCGATCCTCGCCGCCTCGTAATAATCGGGGCTGATCGCAGCAAGACCAGCGATGAAAATCAGGGTGGCGAGGCCGACGCCCTTCCAGACGTCGACGAGGGCCACCGAAAAAAGCGCGAGCGCCGGATTGGTCAGCCATCCCGGCCCAGGAATGCCGAGCGTCTCGAGTGTAACATTGATGATGCCCTTGGTCGGATGCATCATCACCGTGAAGGTGATGCCGATGCCGATGGTCGAGACCAACACGGGAAAGAAGACCAGCGTGCGCAGGAAGCCGCGGGCGAAGATATTGCTGGTGAGCAGCACGGCGAGCAGCAGGCCGCAGACCGTTTTCAGGCCAGATGTCGTCACGGCATAGAGCAGGGTGTTGACCAGCCCCTTGACCAAGAACGGCTCGGAAAAGAACTGCTGGAAATTTTCGAGCCCGATGAATTGGGCCGTCGAGAGATCCCAGCGCGTCAGGCTGTACCAGAGAGACGATATGGTCGGAAAAAGGAACAGCACGCCGTAGATGATGGCGGCGGGAATGAAAAACCACAGCGGGTAGGGCGATTTGCGCGAGTGCGGGGGTGTCTCGGTCATGACTACCTCTTCGATCGGGGAAACCTCGCCCCGTCAGGAGCGAGGTTAGCTGGCCCGAGTGACCGCTACCAGTTGGGCAGGCCGAGCTGCTTGGCCTGTTTGCGCACATCCTCGTCATAGAGCTTCGCTGCCTCGGCCGGCTGGCGAATGCCGGAACCGACTTCGACGGTGATCTGCTCGAGAGCCGGGCCCTTCACCGGCGATACGAATTCCAATGCGGGGGTCGTCTTTTCCTTGGCGTCGAAATAGGGGAGCATGTCCTTTACGGCAGGCGGTACGTTGGCAGGCAGATCGCAGCCGTTGATCAGCGGAGGCCCCTGCACGGTGTTGGTTTCCACCATGATCTTGCAGCCTTCGACACTTCCGGCGAAATCCACGAATTTCTTCGCTTCCTCTGTGTGCTGGCTGGTCAGGGGAATATAGAGGGCGGGCGGCATCCAGACGGTCAGACCATTCGTCGCCGCATCGTCGCTCGGCTGCGCGAAGAAACCGACATCTGCAAGATTTTCGGGATAATTCTGCTTGATGGCGCCGATGGCGAAGCTCAGCATCGGATAATGCGCCGCTTCGCCCGTCGCCACCATTCTGAGGCCATCGTCATAGCTTGCCGCGCCGAAATCCTCGTTCATCAGGCCGGCGTCGTGAACATCCTTCAGCCGTTCGAAGCCTTTTGTGGCGGCGGGCGTCTCCGCATATTTCGCCTTGTTGGCGGTATAGTCGCCGGCGAAGTTCGGCACGGCGGCATGCAGATTGTAATAGTCGGCCAGAACGAACAGCTGCGAGGTCCAGGTATCGCGATAGGTCTGGGCCACGGCGACCTTGCCCGAAGCCTTGACCTTGGCATTGTTGGCCATGAAATCCGCCCATGTCTTCGGAACGGTGAGGCCGAGGTCCTGATAGACCTTCCTGTTGTAGAGGATGCCACCCGCCATCGCCGTGCCGAAGGGAACGCCGTAGAGCTTGCCATCGGCACGGACGACCGATTTGAAGCCTTCAACCACCTTCGCCTGTGAGGCGAGACCGCTCAGATCGACAAGTGTCTGCGCCGGCTTCAGCGCCTGTAAGAGGGATCCGGAATTATAGAGGAACACATCGGACATCTCCCCCGTCGCCAGGCGCGTCTTGATGATGTTGTCACCCTCGCCGCCGCCTGCCCGCGGCTCGATTTCGATCGTCACGTCGGGCGCTTTGGCCTGGTAGGCGGCAACCAGTGCTTCGGCTGCCGCGACCGTGTCGGGGTTGTTGTCGATCAGGAAAGACAGCGTGGTTTCCGCATGCGACGGGCTGGCCGCAGCCAAGGCCAGAAGCGCGGATGCGCCGGCAAGAATGAGCTTTATCCGATGTGTCATGACGTTCCTCCTCTGAACGGTGTGACCTATATGCTCCTCAGTAATCGGGTAGGGAAAAGACCAGCTGGTGCGTACCCGGGGGGAGAACCGCCTCCTCAATGACAGGCTCGCCATTGAGTGACGCATTCCGGTGCCGCCGGCCGGGCCGGAAGCGGCCGACGCAACCCTCCGGAAGCGTCAGCACATAGGTGACCTCGCTGCCGGTGCAGTGCCAGCCGGCCTCGATGCGCCCTTGGCTGATATCGTGATAGGCCGAAACCGACGAAAGCGACCGGATCGGTGCCGGGTCGACGATCACTTCGGCAAAGCCGGGTGCGGCCGGGCTCGGCGAAATGCCGGCAACACATTCGAACAGCCATTGGCAGACCGCGCCATAGGCATAGTGGTTATAGCTGTTCATGTCGGGTTCGTAGATGGTGCCGTCGGGCGCCATGGAATCCCACCGCTCCCAGATCGTCGTCGCTCCCTTCGACACCTGGTAAAGCCAGCCCGGCACGTCGTCCTGCAGGAAGACCTTTTCAGCGAGATCGTCCATTCCGAGCTTCGTCAGGGCCGGCAAAAGGGCGGGCGTGCCGATGAAACCGGTGCCGATCTTGTAGTCGGCGTCGACGATCACCTTCCGGAAATGCTTCCGAGCGGTTTCCTCATGCACCGCCGGTATCAGATCGTAGAGGAAAGCGAGTGCGTAGGATGTCTGGTCATTATGGGCGAGCCGCCCTGCCGGCGTGATGAACTCATTAGCAAAGGCCATCCGGATATTGTCGGCGCGGCCTTTCATCTGTTCTTCAAGCATTTGCTCGCCGAGCACGCCTGCGATCTTCGCCAGAAGATCCGTCGAGATGAAGTGGTAGAGGGTGGCTGCACAATCGTCGGCAATTGTCGGGCGCGGCTTTCTGTTATCGCCGACCGGCTGCAGCCAGTCGCCGAAGGTGAAGCCGCGGGCGCCCCAATGCGAGGGCGGACGGACGATCGGGCCATCCGAGATGGACCAGACGAAATCGACCCAGCGCACCATCGAGCCCAGGCACTCCGAAAGAACCGACCGGTCGCCGTAATGGGTGTAGAGGACCCAGGGGATCACGACAATCGCGTCACCCCAGCCGGTCGAGCCGGCATAGCCCGGGAAATTGCCCGGGTGCAGACGCGTCGGGTCAGGCGAGAAATGCGAAACGGCGCCGTCTTCGCGCTGGTCGGCCATCACATCCCGCAGATATTTCCTGAGGAAGGACTGGCTGTCGCTCAGCCAGCAGGCCGTCGCGGCAAAGACTTGGGCATCACCCGTCCAGCCAAGCCGTTCGTCGCGCTGCGGGCAATCCGTGGGCACTTCGATGAAATTGGCGCGCTGCGACCAGATGGTATTCTCAACCAGTCGATTGACGAGAGGATTGCCCGAGGTGAAGCCGCCGGCCGGTTCCGGCACCGAGGAGATCGGGATCGACTGGATCGCAAGAATCTCCGCTTCGCCTTTGATCGTCACCCTGGCATAACGGAAGCCGTGGAAGGTGAAATGGGGCGCATAGGTCTCGTCGCCATCTCCGCTGAGCGTATAGAGGGTATGCGCGGCCGCCGCGCGATAGTTGCGATTGTCGAAATGGCGTTCCGGCCCAAGGACTTCCGAGTGCTCGACCCGCACTTCGGTGCCGCCGACGCCACGGACCGCATATCTGACGTAACCGCCGACATTCTGGCCGAAATCATAGATCGTTCTGCCTTCGTGATCGGTCCAGCTTTCGATAGGGGCGAGCGGCTGCAGCTCCCGCACCGCCGCAGTCTCATGCGCGACGAGCAGCCCCGTGTCGAACGGCAATCGCGCGGTCCCGTGGGTTTCGGCGACGTTTTCCAGGCGTGCGTCGTAAATCTCGCCGAAATAAATCCCCGACTTCTGGATCGGCAGAAGGCCGCTTTGCCATGTCGTGTCGGTAGAAAGAAGGGTGCCGCTGGGGCCGACCAGATCCGCAATGGCCCCGATCCTGTCGCCCCAGCAATTGGGAATAGCCTGGGCGCCCCACATGATCGGCGAGCGGTACCATCCGTCGGCGAGCCAGATTTCTATCCTGTTGAAGCCTGACTTCAGCAATCTCGAGATGTCGTATCGCTGATAGGCAATGCGGGCGTCGTAATTTGTCCAGCCGGGCGTCAGCACATCGTTCCCGACGCGGGCGCCGTTGATGAAGCAGCGATAGAGGCCGAGCGCCGAGATGAAGAGTTCTATCGGAAGGCCGGTGCCGTCATGATCAAAGGTCTTGGAGACGAAGCTTGCGGCCGTTCCCTGGCCGCGGTCCGATAGTGGTGCGATCATCTCTCCGGCCCAGGCGCGCGAAACGAGATTGCCGTCGATGGCTGCCGGCTGAAAGTTCATCAAGTCCTCCCGGAGAGTTGTAGAACGTTCTCCATATAACGTTCTACATTTTTTTCGGAAGCGCAATAGAAATTTCGTCGCCAGTCTGCCATGGTGGTTCTGCGAGCGATTGTGACGGCCCGCAGAGTAGTCCAGAGATTTCATGTCGATCGAAGAGCAAAAAAGACTGCAACGAAATGATCGCGTGACGATCCGGACAGTGGCAGCGCATGCGGGCGTGTCGGTCGCCGCAGTTTCCAAGGTGATGCGAAACGCTTATGGCGTTAGTGAAGCATTACGGGCAAAGGTGATCGAGGCTATCGAAGTTCTCGGATATCGCCCCTCACGGGCGGCGCGCGGGTTGCGCGGCCGGAGTTTCACCATCGGCGTGCTTTTGATCGACATCCGCAACCCCTTCCTTCCGGAGGTGATTGCCGGCGTCAACGGCGTGCTCGCGCCTTCGCACTACCAGGCGATGATCGGCGTCAGCGACGCGCGCGTGCAGCTGGAGACTTCGTTGATCGAGTCGATGATCGATTACAAGATGGACGGCCTGATCCTGGTTGCGCCGCGCCTGCCCTCGGACATCATCGCAAAGTTTGCGGCTCAGATACCGATCGTTGCGGTCGGTTATCACGATGCCGGCGCCACGGCCTTCGATACGGTCAATGCCGACGACCAGCGCGGGGCGGAAATCGCAGTCGAAGCGCTGCTTGCCTGCGGCTATCGCGACATCGAGATGCTGAGCCTCGGCGAGCGTGAAGGGCACCAGGTCTCCGTCGTGCGCCAGCGTGAGATCGGCTTTCGCCGGGCGATACAGCGCGCCGGACTGGGATCGTCTGCGCCGATCACCAAAATTCCGATCGCCCCGCCAAAGCGGGAGGAAACGATGCGAAAGTTCCTATCGAGAAAGAACAGGCCGCGCGCGGTGTTCTGCTGGAGCGACCTCGACGCCATCACCCTTCTGAGCCTGGCGATGGAAACGGGTGTGCGCGTGCCCGAGGATCTTGCCGTCGTCGGATATGACAATTCGTCGACCGCAGCGCTCGGCCTCGTCAATCTCGCAAGCATCGATCAGTCGGGCAGGGAACTCGGCCAGGTCGCCACCCGAACGTTGATTTCCAGAATAGAGGGCCGCACCGGCGCCGAGCACATTTTCCAGATACCGTCGCTGGTCAGCCGCAACAGCCTGACTCGCTCCGTTAACGCTCCAGGCACATAGCGCCAGAGATGGTAAGGCCGGCTGCGGCTGCGCGCTCGCCGGCCTCGTGATCTCAGGCTGCCTTGCCGAGTTTCGAGGGGCGCGTCGCAGCAGCCTTCTCGACCATGGCGGTGACTTCGGTGCGCCGTGCACCCGAAAGCGGCAGGCGCGGCATGCGGACGCGCTCGGAGCCGCGGCCCATGATCTGCTCGGCGAGCTTGATCGACTGCACGAGGTCATGCTCGGCATCGAGATGCAGCAGCGGCATGAACCAGCGGTAGATCCTGCGGGCCTCTTCCCAGTCGCCGCGTTCGGCCGCTGCAATGAGCTGCACGGACTCCTCAGGGAAGGCGCTGGTCAGGCCGGAGACCCAACCCTTGGCGCCGAGCATCAGGCCCTCAAGCGCGACGTCATCGAGGCCGGCAAAGATATCGAAACGATCGCCGAAGGCATTGATGAGATCGGTGAAGCGGCGTGGATCCGGGGCGCTTTCCTTGACCGCTTTGATGTTCGGCACGTCGGCAAGCACCTTCAGCACGTCGACGCCGATGTTGACGCGGTAGGCGGGCGGATTGTTGTAGAGCATGATCGGCAGCGAGGTCGCCTCGGCGACGGTGCGGAAATGCGCGATCAGCTCCTCCGGCTTCGGGACATAGACCATGGCCGGCAGCAGCATCAGCCCGTCGGCGCCGAGTTTTTCGGCGTCGCGGGCATAGGCGACGGCGCGGCGCGTGTCGAATTCGGAGACGCCCGTCACGACAGGAACGCGGCCGTTGACGACCTCGACGGCGGCTTTGAGGATCGTGCGCTTCTCATCGGGATCGAGCGAGTTGTTCTCACCGCATGTGCCCATGACGATCAGGCCGTTGACGCCGTCGTTGACGAGCGCGTCCTGAACACGCTGGGTTGCGGAAAGATCCACGGAAAGATCTTCGTTGAACTGCGTCGTTACGGCGGGAAATACGCCCTTCCATCCTGTTGTCATCTATCGAAACTCCGTTAAAGTCGGTTCGTTATATACAAACTGTCGACAAGACTCAATCGCGGTTATTTGTAAATTCGTGGGGCGTTGCCGAAATCGGCCAAAACGCACTACAAGGCTCTCATCAAGGGGAGGGACGCATGCAGAACGACGCGGAAAATGTGCGGGTGCGCGGTTCCGGCACGCAGAGCATCTATGCCGCGCTGCGCCGGGAGATCCTGTCGATGGCGCTGGAGCCAGCCAGTCCGCTCGACGAGGTGCGGCTGTCGGAGCGTTTCGGCATGTCGAGGACACCCATCCGCGAGGCGCTGTTACGGCTTGCCGCCGATGGGCTGGTCACGACCCTGCCGAACCGGAACACGATCGTTGCGCCGATCGATTTCGCCAACCTGCCTACCTATTTCGAAGCGCTGACGCTGATGTACCGGGTGACGACGCGCGGGGCCGCCGGTCGGCGGAACGACGCGATCATGGAGACCATCCGCCGCCACCAGAAGGACTTCGCCGGCGCGGTTGCCGCGCGCGACGCCTATGCGATGATCGAGGCGAACCGCGAATTCCACGTGGCGATCGCCGAGCTTGCCGGCAACGCCTATTACACGGCCTTCTTCGCCAAACTGCTCGACGAAGGCCGGCGCATCCTTCGCTTGTATTATTCGACCTTCGACGACCGGCTGCCCCGCCAATACGTCGACGAGCATGAGGAAATCATCGCCGCCATCGACGCCGGAGACGCCGAACGCGCCGATCGGCTGGCGATTGCCCACGCCGGCCAGATCGTCCGGCAGATTCAGGATTATCTCGCCCGCAACCTCGATCGGCCGGTGGCGATCGGTCTGTCGTGAAGCGCTACGCTGGACCAGGCATAAACGGTAAGAACAGGAAAACGACATGTCATGGCAGCACCCCGTACCCCGGATCACTGAAGACGAGCGTCAGATCCGCCTTTCCAGGCTTCGCGAAGCGATTGAAGCCGAAGGGCTTGCCGGCCTGCTTCTCGGCCCGACCGAAAGCCTGCGTTATTTCACCGGGCTCGTCTGGCATCCGAGCGAAAGGTTCCTCGGCGCGCTGATCACACCCACGGCCGTTTCCTACATCGTTCCGGGTTTCGAGCGCAGCCGCGTCGAAACGCTGCCGCATCTGCCGGGGGAAATCCTGGTCTGGGAAGAGGAGGAAAGCAGTGCAGCGCTCATCGCCCGGCTTGTCGGCCAGGGCGGCACGCTCGCCCTCGACGATGGTTTGCCGCTGTTCTTCTATCACGCCTTGGCAGCGGCGATGGGCGCCGACAGGCTCGCCGACGGCGGGCGGCTGATCCATGGCCCGCGCCGCATCAAGTCGGCGGCCGAGATCGCGCTCATTCAACATGCGATGAACCTGACGCTCGACGTCCACAGACAGGTGCACGCGCTGTTGAAGCCGGGCATCACCTCATCCGAGGTGGTCGATTTCATCGATCGGCAGCATCGCCAGGCGGGTGCCGACGACGGCTCGACATTCGCAATCGTTTCCTTCGGTGCGGCGACTTCGCTTCCTCATGGCGCCGACGGCGATCAGATCCTGGGCGACGACGAGGTCGTTCTCGTCGACACGGGCTGCCGGATCGACGGCTACCATTCCGATATTACCAGGACCTATATGCTCGGCGGCGGTAACGGCGACTTCGAACGCGCCTGGTGGATCGAACGCGAGGCGCAGCAGGCCGTCTTCGATGCCGCCCGGATCGGCGCCGCCTGCTCGAGCCTCGACGATGCGGCCCGCAAGGTGCTCGCCAAACATTCGCTCGGCCCCGACTACCGCCTGCCGGGCTTGCCGCATCGCGCCGGACATGGCCTTGGGCTCGAGATCCATGAAGAGCCTTACATCGTTCGCGGCAACGACACGCCGCTTGCCGCCGGCATGTGTTTTTCCAACGAACCGATGATCGTCTTCCCCGATAAATTCGGGATCCGGCTGGAGGACCATATCTGCATGACCGCGGACGGTCCGCGCTGGTTCACCGATCCGGCGGCCGGACCGACCGAGCCGTTCTCCTGAGCGGGCGCCGTCCGCCCGCTCAGGCAACTGCACCTCAATTTTGAACGCCGGCAGCGCTTCCGGACTTGAGCTTGACCTCTATGACCGGGACCACGAGCTTAGGTCGGCGCACCGCAGGATGAAGGTCAGTTCATCCTCGGCGACCGGGAACTGGTATTTGCTCATAAGGTATCGGCGGCCGGGCGCAGCCAGGTGACATCGCTGGCGTCATGTAGGAATTGCGCATATTCGATCTTGCCGGCCAGCGCATCCAGGCCGCCGGGGCAGGCTTGAGGAATTGACGGGCGCCTGTATCTTTCTGGCCTCGGAGGCTTCGAGGTACATCAATGGTCACAGACTTTACGAAGACGGAGGCATGTGGGCATGTCCTTGAAAATCAGTAAGGCGCCGGGGGAATTGCGGTCGGCGCGCTGGTTCGCATCCGAAGACCTGCGCGGCTTCGGCCATCGCTCGCGCCTGATGCAGATGGGTTATGACGCCGGTGACTGGGGCGGCAAGCCGCTGATCGGCATCCTGTCCACCTGGTCGGACCTCAATCCCTGCCACGCCCATTTCAAGCATCGCGTCGAAGACGTGAAGCGCGGCGTGCTACAGGCGGGCGGCTTTCCGGTGGAGATGCCGGCGCTGGCGCTGTCAGAAAACTTCATGAAGCCCACGACCATGCTCTACCGCAACCTTCTGGCGATGGAGACCGAAGAGCAGATCCGCGCCCACCCCATCGATGGCGTGGTGTTGATGGGAGGATGCGACAAGACCACACCTGGCCTCATCATGGGCGCGCTCAGCGCCGGCGTGCCGATGATCTACCTGCCGGCGGGGCCGATGCTGCGGGGCAACTATGCGGGCCAGCAGCTCGGTTCCGGCTCGGATGCCTGGAAATACTGGGACGAGCGGCGCGCCGGAACGATATCGGACAAGCAATGGGCCGGCATTGAAGCCGGCATTGCGCGCTCCTACGGCCATTGCATGACGATGGGCACCGCTTCGACGATGACGGCAATTGCCGATGCGATGGGGCTGACGCTGACGGGGGTCTCTTCGATTCCCGCGGCTGATGCCAATCATATTCGCATGTCGGCTCATTCAGGCCGGCGGATCGTCGAGATGGTCTGGGAAGATCTGACGCCGGACCGAATCGTCACTCCGGCGGCCATTCGCAATGCGGCGACGGTCGCCATGGCGACCGGCTGTTCGACCAATGCCGTCATCCATCTCCTGGCCATGGCGCGCAGGGGCGGGGTCGCGCTGACGCTCGACGATCTCGACGCGCTTGGCCGCGTCACTCCGGTAGTCGCCAATGTCCGTCCGTCCGGAAAGACCTATCTGATGGAGGATTTCTACTATGCCGGCGGTCTTCTGGCGCTGATGTCGCAGATCCGCGAGCGGCTCGATCTCGACGCATTGACGGTTTCGGGGGAAACGCTGGGCGCGGCTCTGGCCGATGCAAAGATCTATAATGACGATGTGATCCGCCCGCTTTCCAATCCGATCTATCCGGAGGGCTCGCTTGCCGTACTCAAGGGCAATCTGGCGCCCGACGGCGCGGTGATCAAACCCGTCGCCTGCGACCCGCGCTTCCATGTCCACCAAGGCCCGGCCCTGGTCTTCGACAGTTACCCCGACATGAAGGCGGCGGTGGAGGACGAGACGCTCGATGTGACGCCGGATCATGTGATGGTGTTGCGCAATGCCGGACCGCTCGGCGGCCCCGGCATGCCGGAATGGGGCATGCTGCCGATGCCCAAGGCGCTGCTGAAGCAAGGATATCGCGACATGCTGCGGCTGTCGGATGCGCGCATGAGCGGCACCAGCTATGGCGCCTGCGTGCTGCACGCGGCGCCCGAAGCCCATGTCGGCGGCCCGCTCGCTCTGTTGCGGAACGGCGACATCATCAGGATCGACATCCCCAACCGCCGGCTGGATATGCTGGTCGACGAGGCGGAGCTGGTCCGGCGCCGCGCCGCCTGGATGCAGCCGGCGGATCGTTTCGGCCGCGGCTACGGCTGGATGTACGCCTCCCATGTCAGCCAGGCCAACAAGGGTTGCGATTTCGATTATCTGCTGCCCGAATTTGGAGCGGCAGCCGGAGAACCGGACATTTTCTAGGAGGACATGCATGATCACACTTTCAGACAGCACGCGCGAAAAACTCATGCGGGTGAGCGTCGCCACCATCAGCACTGCGCTCTTCAAGCGCGGCCTGCGCAACCAGACGATCCAGGATGTGCAGCCGGTCGCCGGCAAAGGCCGCAATATGGTCGGCCCGGCCTATACGCTGCGCTACATTCCGGCGCGCGAGGACCTGAACAAGCTCGAGGTTTTCCGCAATCCCGAACACCCGCAGCGCGCCTGCGTGGAAAGCTGCCCCCCCGGCGCCGTGCTGGTGATGGACAGCCGCAAGAATCCACGCGCCGCCTCCGCCGGCTCGATCCTCGTCACGCGGCTGATGGTGCGCGGCGTGGCGGGTGTCGTCACCGATGGCGGTTTCCGCGACAGCCCCGAAATAGCGAGATTGGCGATCCCTGCCTATCACAACCGCCCCTCGGCGCCGACGAACCTGACGCTGCACCAGGCGCTCGACATCAACGTGCCGATCGGTTGCGGCGACGTGGCGGTCTGGCCCGGCGATATCATGGTCGGCGACGACGAAGCGGTGATCGTCATTCCGGCGGAACTGGCCGACGAGATTGCCGAGGAGGCCGTGGAAATGACCGCTTATGAGGACTTCGTGACCGAGCGCGTGCTGGCCGGCCAGTCGATTATCGGTCTCTATCCGGCGACGCAGCCGCACATTCTCGAAGAATTCGCCGCCTGGCGCGCCAAGCACGGCCGCTGACATTTTCCGACTGGAAGCATGCGGAGTTCAGGGATTATATGCATTTGAAGGTGCGCCTCATTATGCTCTCCTGCAGCGCCCTGGCTTATCGGATGGACAGGACGCGCAGGCGGCTGACGCCGCCTGCGGGGGAACACGTCCCGCGGTCTTGTTCCGGGGGGAACGCGACCGAAGAGGTTGCCATCAAGATTCACCGAGCCTCGCCCGCAGCGGGCGTGGGACGATCCGGCTGATCGCTCGCCGGAAGGCGATCATCGCTGACCTTGCCCTCGCCTCGATTGCCCGGGCTTGAAGGTGATTGCCGCGTGATCGTTGGAAGCCTGCGGTTCGCGGTCGGGAGCTTTCGGTTCGGCTCGACGGAAAAGACGCTTGAGCGCCTCGTCCAGATCGTCGACGAAGGTGAAGATGACGGGGATGACGATGAGGCTGAGCAGCGTCGACATCATCACGCCGCCGATCACCACGATCGCCATCGGCTGCCGGAAGCTCGAATCGCCGCCGGTCAGGCTGAGGGCGACCGGAAGCATGCCGCATGCCATGGCGATGGTGGTCATGACGATCGGCCGGGCGCGCTTGTGGCAGGCATCGACGAGGGCATCGAAGCGGGCCATGCCCTGGCGGCGCGACATGATCGCGTATTCGATCAGCAGGATCGAGTTCTTCGTCACCACGCCCATCAGCATGAGCAGCCCGATGACGGCCGCCATCGAAAAGCTGGTCCCGGTCAGCACCAGCGGCAGGAGCGCGCCGCCGAGCGAGAGCGGCAGAGCCATCAGCAGGGTGAGCGGCTGCAGGAAGTCGTGGAAGAGCAGGACGAGGACCGCATAGATGCAGAACACGCCGATCGCCATGGCAAGGCCGAAGCTCTGGAACAGCTCCGAGCTGCGCTGAAGTTCACCCTGTTCGACAAGCGTGACGCCGGACGGCAGATGCTGGAGCGCCGGCAGCGCCTGCGACTCGCGGTTGACGTCGCCGAGGATGCGGCCGTTGAGCTCGACCGATACGGTGACATTGCGCATCCGGTCGATGCGATCGATTTCGGAGGGGCTGCCGCCGATCCCAATATCGGCGATCGATCCGAGATCGACATTGCCGTTGGTGCCCGCCACCCGCATGTTCTTGATATCGTCCAGGCTGGTGCGCGACTCCGGGCTGAAGCGGACGACGATCGGAACCTGGCGCTGCGGCAGGTTGAGTTTTGGCAAACTGGCGGAATATTCGCCATTCGTCGCCACGCGGACGGCCTCGGCGATGGAACTCGACGTCACGCCGAGCGCTGCTGCGCGGTCAAAATCCGGCTTGATCTGGATTTCGGGCGCCTGCCTCGCGGCAGTCGACGTCACCGCGCCTATACCCTGCAGCGTGCGGAGCTGTTCCTCAAGAGCCGTGCTTGCACTTTCCAGGACATTCGCATCGTCGCTCGCCAGCGTGATTTCGAGCTTCGTGCCGTTGCCGCCGCTGCCGACCTCCACGCGCACACCGGGCAGCAGGGAGAGCGCCTGCCGGATGTCGTTTTCGATTTCCGACTGCTTGCGGTCACGCTCGCCGATCGGGGTCAGCACGGCGACGATCGTGGCGGAATTGACGCTGCTCGTGGTGCTGGCGTCGGCGCCGCCACCCGAAGATGCGGAGCCGACCGAAGAGAAGACACGGGTGACATCCGTGAGCTTGCCGACGAGATCGGCGGCTTTTCTGATCGCCGCATCGGTCTGCTCTATGGTGGCGCCCGGCTGCATGGTCAATGTGATCTGGGTGCGCGCGTCGTCCGAAGCCGGCAGGAAGCCGGATTTCAGCAGCGGAATAGTGGAGAGAGAAAGCGCGACGACAATGGCGGTTACGGCCACGGTGGTCTTCCGGCGGTTCATGGCAGCTTTCACGATTGCCAGATAGGCGCGCATGATGCGGCCATCATTTTCCTCCGTCGGCGGGACCGCTTTCATGAAATAGGCTGCCATCATCGGCGTCAGCAGGCGGGCAACGACGAGCGAGGCGAGAACGGCGACGGCGGCGGTGACCCCGAACTGGCGGAACAGAAGCCCCGGAATGCCGCTCATGAAGGCCGTCGGCAGGAAGACCGCGACCAGCGTGAAGGTGGTTGCGATGACGGCGAGCCCGATCTCGTTGGCCGCTTCGAGGGCGGCATCGATCGGCCGTTTACCCATCTGCAGGTGGCGGTCGATGTTTTCGATCTCGACGATGGCGTCGTCGACCAGGATACCGACCACCAGCGACAGCGCCAGCAGCGTGATGATATTCAGGCTGAAGCCGCAGAGGTACATGACCAGGAAGGTCGGGATCACGGACAAGGGCAGTGCCACGGCCGACAGGATCGTCGCGCGCCAGTCCCGCAGGAAGAGCCAGACGACGATGATCGCCAGGATCGCCCCTTCGAACAGCATGTGCATCGAACCGTCATAATTGTCGATGATCGGGCCGATCGTGCTGTAGGCTTCGTCGATCTGCACATTGGAATGTTTGGCGGCGAACTGTTTGATCGCCTTGTCGACGTCGCCGGCGACGCCGCTGTCGGAAAAGCCGTTCGAGCGCTTGATCTCGACCGCGATCACCGGCTTGCCGTCGAGATAAGCCATCGAGGACCGCTCCGCGAAACTGTCCGTTACCGATGCGACTTCGTCGAGACGAACCTGCTGGCCGTTGGCCAGGGGAATTCTCAGCCCTTTCAGTGCCTCGACCGACGGCAGAGCGCCGAGCGTGCGCAGGGTTTGACGAGTGCCGCCGATTTCGCCGAGGCCGCCCGACGTATCCGCCTGCACCGCCTTCAGCTGCGACGATACGGTCGCCGCAGTGACCCCGAGCGACGCCATCGTCGCGGGATCGAGATCGACGTGAATCTCGCGGTCGATGCCGCCGATGCGGTTGACTTCTCCGACGCCGGGCACCGAAAGCAGCGTCTTGGTCAGATCATTGTCGACAAACCAGGAAAGCTCGGTTTCGTTGAGGGCAGTCGAGCGGACGGCATAGGTGACCAGCGCGGAGCTTTGGACTGTGACCTTGGTGACGCTTGGTGTCTCCATCTGCGAGGGAAGATCACTCTTGACGCTGTCGACGGCGTTGCGGACTTCGTTGAGCGCCGCTTCGCTGTTTTTCTCCAGCTTGAAGGAAACCTTGATCGAGACGGTGCCGTCGGTGATGGTCGTGGTGATGTGGTCGAGATAGCTGAGCGAAGCCAAACTGTCTTCGATGGTGCGGGCGACCTCGGTTTCGAGCTGTGTCGGCGCTGCGCCGTCGAGCGTCGCTGTGACGCTGATCGTCGGAAGGTCCATATCGGGGAAGTTCTGGACCGCCAGGGTCTTGAAGGCCAAGAGTCCCCCAACCGTCAGCATCACGAACAGCAAGATTGCCGGGACGGGGTCGCGGATCGACCATGCCGAGAAGTTCATCAGTTTTTCTCCGCGATCTTCACGAGGTCATTGTCCGAGAGGAACGCGCCGCCCGAGGTCACCACCTTCGACGTCCGGTCTATGCCGGAGACGATTTCCACCTCGCCATTGTTGCGGCGGCCGGTTTCCACCCGGACCCTTTGCACCCGTTGATCCTCGCTCGCAGTGAAGACGTAACTGATCCCGTCCCGGAACACGATTGCGGTCTCGGGCACGGTCAGCGCCGGGGAGGTCTGCAGCTCGATGTTGCCCGTGACGTAAAGGCCCGTGCGTGGACGGGTGTCGGCCGGCAGCGTGACATAGACGATTGCCCGGCTGGTATCAGTGCTGACCGACGGCCCGACAAGCCTCACCTTGCCCTCGATGGCGTGGCCTTCAGGCCCGTTGACTTGGACGCTCAGGCCTTGTGAAATGCGTGGGAGGTAGCGAGCGGAAACCTCGGCCTGCCATTCGATCCGCTGCTGGCGAACCATGCGGAACAGTTCGGTGCCGGCGGAGACGACGGCGCCGAGATCGGCGGAACGCGACGTGATGAGGCCGTCATCGACGGCCGTTATGGTCGTCTGCGCAAGCTTGATCTTTTCGCTGTCGAGCGCGGCCTCTTCGGATGCAAGACTTGCCGTCGCCGTCTGCTCGTCGGCGAGATATTCGACGATCTTCTCGTCGGAGAGCGCCCCTGAAGGCTGGAGCTGCCGCGCCCGGTCGGCATTGGCTTTGGCCATTGAAAGGCTTGCCTTGGCGGTCGCGACGGCGGCCTCCTGCTTGCGAAGATCGGCAAGCACGCTCTCCTGCGAAAGCCGCACGAGCGTCTGGCCCTTGGTGACGACCGAACCGACATCGACCAGAACATCGGTTATGCGCAGCCCGCTCGTCTCGGAGGCGATGACCGCTTCCTGCCACGGTTTCAGCCATCCGCTCGCGGGAACGGTCTCAGGCCAGTCCCGCTGAGCCGGCGCCGTCAAAGAGACAGTGAGGGCGGTTGCCGCGGCCTGTTCCGCCATGGCGTTGCGGAGGGGAGCAAACAGCGCCATCGCAACGAAGGCGGAGGCGAATAGTCTGGAGGTTTTTCTCAACGATGCATTCCTTGTCGTCAAGGCATCGGCGCCTTTTCCCGATCGGCGCCAATTCGACCAAGAATTACCGTTCATGCATGGCAACCGGGTCTCGGCGCGGGTCGATGTCATGACCGCTATGTAACGGGGCGAACGTTAAGTGCGGTCAAGTTAGTGTTAAGTTGGGTAAAACTTGGTCGCCTGAGCGTGTTTGTGCTGTATGGCTTGCCCGGCTTGATAATGGATGACGCGAATGAACAAGGTTCTCCTGATCGACGATGATGCGGAGCTGACGACACTTCTGCAGGAATATCTGGTCGAAGAAGGATATGACGTCGTAACGGACACGGATGGCCGCGCCGCCATTGCCGCGGCGGCCGGCAATACGGTCGACATCATCGTGCTCGACATCATGATGCCCCGGATGAACGGCATCGAAGTGCTGCAGCGGATCAGGAAGCTGAGCCAGGTTCCGGTGCTGATGCTGACGGCCAGAGGCGACGACGTGGACAGGATATCCGGTCTCAATCTCGGCGCCGACGACTATGTGCCGAAGCCATGTTCGCCGGGCGAACTGGCCGCGAGGCTGCGCGCCATCCTGCGCCGGGCAGGTCAGCCGGCGGCCGGCATGTCCACAGACACGGTCAGGGCAGGGCGGCTGGTGATCCATCCGGGCAGCCGGATCGCCGAATGGCGGGGGGAAAGCCTTGACCTCACCGGCACGGAGTTCAGCCTGCTCGAGGTTCTCGCCCGCAGCGCCGGCCAGCTCGTGTCGAAACAGGATATTTCCAAGCGGGCCTTCGGCAAGCCGCTCACCCCGTTCGATCGCCGCATCGACGTCCACATCAGCAGCGTTCGCCAGAAGCTCGGGCTGCGGGAGGACGGGCAATCCTGGATCCAGTCCGTTCGCGGCCAGGGCTATCAACTTCTCGTGGACTGACCATGCCCCGGCTTTTCTGGAAGTTCTTCAGGATTATCTGGCTGACTCTGGCGGCAAGCCTTGCTGCCGTTATCCTTATCGTCAAACTCCTTCAGGCGGTTCCCTTCGCAAGCGAGCTGGAACATGAGCGGCGGACGCTTGTGCTCAACCTGACTGCAAATATTCTGGCTGAGGACGGCGAAGCCGCCGCCGCGCGTTTCGTGACCACAAGCCAGAAGACGCTACCGCTTGGCCTGACCTTGTCCAAGCCCGACGACGCCGACGCCTGCGCCGAGAAGGACACGGGCACCGCCCGATCCATGCTGAAGGATGGAGTCTGCTATCGGCTTTCCGTGTCGGCTCCGGCCGGTTCCACTTTCGACAGCCTTGGACCATTCCTGCCGTGGCTCACCATCCTGGTCGCCAGCACGACCGCGGCCGGCGCGCTGGCGCGATACCTCATTCGTCCCGTCGTCCACCTTCGCGATGGCCTGAGCGCGCTTGCCCACGGCCGTTTCGACGTCCGTATCGGCGACAAGATGGCGGGACGCAGGGACGAGGTCACAGCACTTGCGCATGATTTCGATTCCACTGCCGCCCGCCTTCAGGAGCTACAGGATGCGCAGCAGAGGCTGTTCCATGACGTCTCCCATGAGCTGCGCTCGCCTCTGTCCCGGCTGCAGGCCGCCGTCGGTGTGTTGCGGCAAAGCCCCGCCAAACTCGGCGCCATGCTGGATCGAATGGACCGCGAGGTCGAACGGCTCGATATGCTGGTGGGCGAGGTTCTGACGCTCGCCAGGCTGACGGCAGGATCCAGCCTGCCGCTGAAGACGCAGACCATCGATGTCATCGAACTCCTCAACGAGATCCTCAGCGATGCGGCATTCGAAGCCCAGGCGCGGGAGATCTCGATCACGACGAGCGTCGATGGCACCTTCCGGGCCGAAGTCGAAGGCGAGCTTATCTATCGGGCGCTCGAAAACGTCGTTCGAAATGCCGTCAAATATACGGCCGACCATTCGCACATCTCGGTCTCCTCAGAGGCGACAGCCGACCGGCTAAAAATCTGCGTCACGGATCAGGGGCAGGGCGTCCAACGGGACGAACTCGAACGCATTTTCCAGCCGTTCTCTCGCGGGAGAGAGGCGGTGCCGAGAGGCGGATACGGTCTCGGTCTTGCAATCACCCGGCAGGCCGTCGAACGGCATGGCGGGCGCGTGCATGCGTCATTGCCGGAGGCGGGGGGGCTGGCGATCACCCTGGAGCTTCCCAGGAAGCCGATACCCTATGGTTTGGCGGACGAACAGGCCTGAGCACCAATCGACGAAGCTTGGTATCGTGGTTGCTCATCCCGAAGTAAAAGCGACGGGCGCGATGGTCGCGAACCGCGCCATCGCACATTGCGGTAAGTCAAGGCGGCCGCCAAGCCGATCCGGTATCGTGCATGCTCCTTTAGCTGGAGCCTTTACACATGACGATCCCTGCCAAGTCGGTGATGACAACGGATTTAATTACGGTATCGCCTGAGACCACGGTGGCCGAGGCCGCCCGGTGCATGCTTATCCATCATATCACCGCCGTACCGGTGGTGGACGCCGATAACCGGCCGCTTGGATTGGTCAGCGAAGGCGATGTGATGCGCCACTTTGGCTCGCAGTTTCAAAGCAAGCGAGCGCAATGGCTGCGCATGCTGGCCGAAGGCGAGAAGCTCGCCCCGGAGTTTCTCGCCGAAATCCGCCTCAACCAGCAGCATGTCCGCGAGATTATGAACGAGACCATCATCGCCGCGGATGAGGAAGCCTCGCTTGCGGAGTTGGCCGATCTGATGCTGAAACATCGGATCAAGCGCGTCCCTATCCTGCGTGACGGCGTGTTGGTTGGCATCGTCAGCCGCGCTGACGTGGTTCGGGCCGTCGTCGAAAAACTGGACGATTTGCTTGAGCCGACGGACTAGCACCGGAAGCTGGTCGGTCGGGCTCCATCATCCGCCAGCGCAGCGGCCGGCCGGACCAACAGCAGCGGCAGGACAAAAAGCAGCGAGTGGCAGGGGCGGCACGGCTTGATCCCGTCATGTTGAGCAGCATTTGCATTGTCGATTTGAGGCAAGAGTTCGCTGGCGCGAAGGCGGGCATAGCCCCCAAGCCTCTCGACGATCTGACCGACGAGAAGATCGCGAATAAGCTGGGTGCCCCTCGCTATCTTCCCACCCGCTCGCGGCATCAATGAGGGAATTGCGGTGCCTTCCTTCCATCCGGACTCGATGCATCTCTCCCTCATCGAGGACGAGGCCGCGCAGCTCTGCTGAACCGAGATGTGCGGCGGGACGCTGCTTTTACCTAACTTTACCGTTTCTTAACCGCCATTAACGCTAGCGCCGCTAAGCCTGAACCCACGATCCCGGTTCAGAAGGCTCCCCCGTGAGTACGTCGCTTAGCACTAGATTATCATCCCTCCGCTACACCGCAGCCGCATTCACACTGCTGCTGGCAGGCTGCGTCAGCGGCCCGGATCACGTTGCCCCCGAGATGCCGCTTCCCGCCAAGTTCGAAGACGGGGGTAATAAGAGCAACGGCGATGTCGTGACGGCAAGGTGGTGGACGGCCTATCGCGACAAGAAGCTCAACGGGCTGGTCACGCAGGGTCTCAGCGAGAACCTAGATGTGTTGCAGGCACTCGAGAGCATCAATTCGGCTTCCGCCAACGTCACGGTAGCCGGCGCCGGCGCCCTGCCGAGCCTGACGGTCGACGGATCGCATACTCTCTCCGGGGAGAAGGGGCGGCTGCGGACGACGGTCGGCACCACGAACACGACGGGAGGCGATGCCAGCCTTTCCTGGCTGCTCGACGTCTTCGGCCAGTACCGTCGCTCGAAAGAGAGCGCCCTCGCCTCGCTTGGAGCCGCTTACGCGACGGCCGACAATGCCAGGCTCACCTTTCTGAAAGACCTGGTCGAGACTTATATCGACGCCCGCTACTACCAGGAGCGCATCGCCCTTTCTCAGGCGAATTTGAAATCCCGCCAGCAGACTTACGAACTCACTGAGCTGCAGTTGAAAGCTGGTGCGGCCTCCCGCCTCGACGTCGTCCGGGCCGAGGGTCTTGTACAGTCGACGAAGTCCGACATTCCCGGCCTCGAACAGAGTTTTACCGAATCGGCCCATCACATTGCCACACTGCTCGGGATGCCGGCGGCTTCGCTGACGGAAGAGCTGCGCAGGAATACTGGCCAGCCGGTGTTCCGCGGCGACATTGGTGCCGGCATCCCGGCCGATCTCATCCGCAACCGTCCCGATATAAGAAAGGCCGAACGCGAGCTGGCGGCAGCTGTCGCCGATATCGGTGCTGCCGAAGCCCAGCTTTACCCGTCGATCTCGCTTTCCGGTTCGATTTCGCCGAGCTGGGTCAAATCATCGGGCGCCACCGGCGCAAGCCTGACGAGCTGGTCTTTCGGACCGACGCTCAACCTGCCGATCTTCGATGGCGGCAAATTGCGGGCCAATGTCGATATCGAGAAATCCGATGCCAAAACGCAATATCTGGCGTGGAAAGCGGCGGTGCTGAACGGCGTCGAAGAGGTCGAAAACGCGCTTGCGGCCGTTCGCCACGACACGCAGACGCTGGGACCGTTGCGCAGGCAGGTACAGACGGCGCAGGAATCGCTGGCGCTTTCGACCACGAGCTACAAGGATGGCGCCTCTTCGCTGCTCGACGTTCTGGACGCGCAGCGGTCCGTCTCGGATGCTCAGGAAAGCCTTGCTGCCACCATGCAGCAGGTCGCGAAGGATTATGTGGATCTCTATGTCGCCATCGGCGCCGGTTACCTCGAGCCGGAGCAGGCCGCCTCCAGGCAAATCGCAAAACCGGGCTGATCCGCTGGATGGGTGGGCTTATCGTCCGGCGCTTTCCAGAATGCGCAGCGCAAGCTTGAGGTGCGGCAGGTCAAGCATGCGTCCGTCAAGCTGGATGACGCCGGCGTCAGGCCTGGCGGCGAAGGCGGCGGCGACCTTCTCTGCCCAGGCGAGCTCGGCGGCGTCAGGTGTGAAGGCGTGGTTGATCGTTTCGACCTGGCTCGGATGGATGGCCATCATGCCGGAAAAGCCGTCGCGCCGGCCGCGGCTGGCATAGGCCCTGAGACCGTTGAGATCGCGCAAATCGGGATAGACGGTTTCGATTGCCGGAACGGCGGCGGCATGGGCTGCGAATAGGGTGAGCGAGCGGGCAAGCTCGTAGGGCGGCGTATAACGGCCATCCGTCCTCCGCGCTGTCGCAGCCCCTATCGCGGCCGGCAGATCCTCGGCGCCCCAGGTCAGGCCGCAAAGCTTCGCCGAGACGTCGCGGTAGCTGCCAATCTCGAAGATCGCGGACGGCGTTTCCGTCGCGATCGGCAAAACGGGAACGGCCGGCGTCAACGAGGCTGCGAGTTTGCCCACGGAAACGGCCCCCTCGGCCTTCGGCAACATGATGGCGAAGGGATGAAGACCGTTCAGAGCGGCAAGGTCGGCTTCGAATTCAGGGGAGGTGAGGGGATTGACGCGGATCAAGAGAACGGTCTCGCCGGCATAGCGGTGGGCGAATTCGTGCACGGTCTCGCGTGCTTTTGGCTTGTTCGCGGGCGCAACCGAATCTTCCAGATCGAGAATGACGGCATCGGCGCCGGAAGCGAGCGCTTTCTCGAAACGCTCCGGCCGATCGCCGGGTACGAAGAGCAGCGAGCGCAGCCTCATGACGGTTTCACCTTCAGCATCGCCGTGCGCAGGCACTGGCAGACGATCTCGTCACGTTGGTTCAACGTGACATGCCGGAAAGTGACGATGCCGGCATCGGGGCGGGAGTTCGAGCGGCGCAGCTCCGTCACCTCGGTTTCCACCCGCAGCGTATCGCCGATGAAGACCGGCCTCGGCATCGTCACCGTGTCATAGCCGAGATTGGCGACGAGCGTGCCGAGTGTGGTGTCGCCGACCGAAAGGCCGATGGTGAGCGCAAAGGTGAAGGTGCCGTTGACAACGATGCGGCCGAACTCGGTGCCGGCGGCATAATCGGCATCGAGATGCAGCGGCTGCGGATTGTGGGACAGCGTCGTGAACAGCAGGTTATCGGTCTCGGTGACGGTGCGGCGGATCTCGTGGGCGATGCGGTCGCCGACTGTCCACTCGTCGAAATAACGGCCGGCCATCACGCCTGCTCCTTGATGACGCTGACGACCAGCTGGTTTTCCGAGACCCTGGCGCCGGTGGAAACCTGCAATTTCCCAACGATGCCGTCGAAGGGCGCGCGTAACGTATGTTCCATCTTCATCGCTTCGACCGTCAGCAGACGATCCCCCTTGGCAACAGTGTCGCCTTCGGCGACATCGACCGAGATGACGAGGCCCGGCATGGGCGAAAGGATCGCGCCGTCGCCCGCACCCTGATTTGCCTCGACTTCGCCCGCATGGGGCAGGCCGATCGGCCAGGCATTGCCGGCGTCGAAAAGCACGGTCTTCGCGTCGATCTCGACGGCATTCGCCTCAAGGTCGGGGCGCACGCGCCCCCAGTGGAGGTGACCGTCGATGCGCACCCGAACGCGGCCGTCACTTGGCCCGGCGATGCGAAAACCGGTCAGCACCGACCAGGGATCCTCATTTGCGGCCTTCGAAAGTGCCGTTGCCGCTTTGTCGATTGTCGTCTCATCTGGCTCCGTCGCCACAAGGCCCTCGCCATGCCGGTCGAGGAAGCCGGTATCGATCCGGGCGGCGCGAAAATCCGGGTTGGTGGCGACGCGGGCGAGAAGGCCGGCATTGGATCTGACCGGCCAGATCTCGATACCGGCACAAGCGGCGGCCAGCTTCGACAGCGCGGCTTCGCGGTTCGGCCCATGCGCAATGATCTTGGCGATCATTGGATCGTAGAAGGCGGTGATCTCATCGCCCTGTTCGACACCGCTCTCGACGCGGACGGTTCGGGGGAGTTTGAGATGTTCGAGCCGGCCGGTCGAGGGCAGGTAGCCGGCGGCGGGATTTTCGGCATAGAGCCGGGCCTCGAGGGCCCAGCCCTTCATGGCGATCTCATCCTGGCTTTTCGGCAGCGGCTCGCCGTTAGCCACCTTCAGTTGCCAGAGCACCAGATCCTCACCTGTTATGGCTTCAGTGACGGGATGTTCCACCTGCAGGCGTGTATTCATCTCCATGAACCAAATTCGATCCGGACGCAGGCCTTGCGAGGCATCGGCGATGAATTCGATCGTGCCGGCGCCGACATAGTTCACCGCTCTTGCGGCCTTCACCGCCGCATCGCAGATCGCAGCCCGCGTGGTTGCATCGAGCCCGGGAGCGGGGGCCTCCTCGATGACCTTCTGATGACGGCGCTGCAGCGAGCAGTCGCGTTCGAAGAGGTGGACGCAGTTGCCATGCTCGTCAGCGAAGATCTGCACCTCGATATGACGCGGATTGGCGATATAGCGTTCGATGAGAACGCGATCATCGCCGAACGAAGCGGCGGCTTCGCGGCGGCAGGAGGCGAGAAGCTCGGTGAAATCCTGCGGGCGGTCGACGCGGCGCATGCCCTTGCCGCCGCCGCCGGCCACCGCCTTGATGAGTACGGGATAACCGATGGCCTCGGCCTCGGCCGCCAGTCTTGCTTCGCTCTGGTCTGGTCCGAGATAACCTGGAGTGACCGGCACGCCGGCTGCCTGCATTAATTCTTTGGCCGCGTCTTTCAGCCCCATCGCCCGGATAGCGGCCGCCGGCGCTCCGACCCAGATGATACCGGCCTTCTCGACTGCTTCGGCAAATTCGGCATTTTCCGACAGGAAACCATAGCCCGGATGAATCGCGGCCGCCCCGGTCTTGCGGGCGGCTTCGAGGATGTGTACCTCAGACAGGTAGCTTTCGCGGGCCGGCGACGGCCCGATGGCGATCGCCTCGTCGGCTTCTCCGACGAAGGGCAGGCCGGCATCGGCCTCGGAATAGACGGCGATGGTGCGGATGCCGGCAGTCTTTGCCGTGCGGATGATGCGGCGAGCGATTTCGCCTCTGTTGGCGATGAGAAGGCTTTCCATCATAGCCGCCTCACATCCGAAACAGTCCGAAGCGCGGCCCTTTTGGGATCGGCGCGTTCAGGCAGGCGGAAAAGGCAAGGCCGAGCACGTCCCGCGTCTGGCCGGGATCGATGATGCCGTCGTCCCAGAGGCGGGCAGTGGCATAATAGGGATTGCCCTCCGCCTCGTAGCCGGCGCGGATCGGCGCCTTGAAAGCCTCCTCTTCTTCGACAGACCAATTCTCTCCGCGCGCCTCCAGTGCGTCGCGGCGGATGGTGGCGAGCACGGAAGCCGCCTGTTCGCCGCCCATGACGCTGATGCGGCTGTTCGGCCAGGTGAAGAGAAAACGGGGGCGATAGGCGCGGCCGCACATGCCGTAATTGCCGGCGCCGAAACTGCCGCCGATGATGACGGTGACCTTAGGCACGGTCGCCGTCGCAACCGCCGTCACCAGCTTTGCCCCGTCCTTGGCGATGCCGCCGGCCTCATAGCGGCCGCCGACCATGAAACCGGAAATATTCTGCAGGAACAGCAGCGGCACGCGGCGCTGGCAGGCGAGCTGGATGAAATGCGCACCCTTCAGCGCGCTTTCGGAAAAGAGCACGCCGTTATTGGCGATGACGGCGACCGGCATGCCCCAGATGCGGGCGAAGCCGCATACGAGCGTGGAGCCGTAGAGCGGCTTGAACTCGTGCAGTTCCGAGCCGTCGACGATCCGTCCGATCACCTCGCGCACATCATAGGGCGAGCGCACGTCATCGGGAATGAGGCCAAGAAGATCCTGGAAATCGAGTTTCGGCGGCCGCGGAGGCTGGATGTCGATATCGACCGATTTGACGCTGTTGAGGCTGGCGACGATGTCTCGCACCAGAAGCAGCGCATGTTCGTCATTCTCGGCAACATGATCGACGACGCCGGAGCGGCGGCCATGGGTTTCGGCGCCGCCGAGTTCTTCGGCCGAGATGATTTCGCCGGTCGCGGCTTTGACCAGCGGGGGACCCGCGAGGAAGATCGTGCCCTGATTGCGCACGATGACGGTTTCATCAGACATGGCGGGGACATAGGCGCCGCCGGCCGTGCAGCTTCCCATCACGCAGGCGATCTGCGGAATGCCTTCGGCCGACATCTGCGCCTGATTGTAGAAGATGGCGCCGAAATGGTCGCGGTCGGGAAAGACCTCGGCCTGATGCGGAAGATTGGCGCCGCCGCTATCGACCAGATAGAGGCAGGGCAGCCGGTTCTGCAGGGCGATCTCCTGCGCCCTAAGATGTTTCTTCACCGTCATCGGGAAATAGGCGCCACCCTTCACCGTCGCGTCATTGGCGACGATCATCGCCTCGCGGCCGCAAACGCGGCCGACGCCCGATATGATGCCGGCGCCCGGCGCCTCGTCGCCATACATGCCGTTGGCTGCCAGCGTGCCGATCTCCAGGAAAGGGCTGCCGGCATCGAGCAGGAGCTGGATGCGGTCGCGCGGCAGGAGCTTGCCCTTGCCGGTATGGCGCGCGCGCGCCGTCTGCGATCCGCCCTCGCGCGCTCTCGCCGAATGCGCGTAGAGTTCGTCGACGAGGGCTTTATTCTTGGCGGTATTGGCTTTGAAGCTTTCGCTGTCGCGATCGATCGCAGTCGAAATCACCGTCATGATGCGATGAGCTCCCGCCCGATCAGATAGCGGCGGATCTCGTTGGTGCCGGCGCCAATATCGTAGAGCTTGGCGTCGCGCAGGAAACGCTCGACCGGCCATTCCTTGGTATAGCCGGCGCCGCCGAGCGCCTGGATCGCTTCCAGTGAGACTTTCACGGCATTTTCGCTGGCAAAAAGGATCGCGGCGGCCGCATCGGTGCGCGTTGCCCGGCCGGCATCGCAGGCGCGGGCCACGGAATAGACATAGGCGCGCGCCGAATTCAGCGCGACATACATGTCGGCGATCTTGCCCTGCATCAGCTGGAAATCGCCGATCGCCTTGCCGAACTGCTTGCGCTCGCGCACATAGGGCAGCACGACATCGAGGCAGGCCTGCATGATCCCGAGCGGGCCGGCGGCGAGCACGGCGCGTTCGTAATCGAGGCCGGACATCAGGATTTTCACGCCTTCTCCCTCCCGGCCCATCAGCGCATCGGCTGGCACCTCGCAATCCTGAAAGACCAGTTCGGCCGTGTCGCTGCCGCGCATGCCCAGTTTCGAGAGCTTCTTGGAGACGCTGAAGCCGGTCAGGCCCTTTTCGATGATGAAGGCGGAAATGCCCTTCGGGCCGGCGGCCGGATCGGTCTTGGCATAGACGACGAGTACGTCGGCATGCGGGGCATTGGTGATCCAGAACTTCGTGCCGTTGAGAATATAGCGGTCGCCTCTTTTCTCGGCTCGCAACCCCATGGAGACGACATCGGAACCGGAGCCGGCCTCGGACATGGCAAGCGAGCCGACATGGTCGCCCGAGATCAGCTTCGGCAGATGGCGGCGTTTCTGCTCCGTTGAGGCCCAGCGGCGGATCTGGTTGACGCAGAGATTGGAATGAGCACCGTAGCTCAAGCCCACGGAAGCCGAGGCGCGCGAGACCTCCTCCATGGCGACGACGTGCTCGAGATAGCCGAAACCGGCGCCGCCGAACTCTTCCTCGACGGTGATCCCATGCAGGCCGAGTGCGCCCATCTGCGGCCAGAGCTGGCGTGGAAACGTGTTGCTTTCGTCAATCTCCGCGGCGAGCGGAGCAATATGATCGGCGGCAAATCGCGCCGTCGTTTCGCGGATCGCGTCCGCGGTTTCGCCGAGCGAGAAATCAAACATGGCACTCCTCCCGCTGAAATATGTAGCGCGGGTTGCGGCAGGTTCAAAGAGGCACCCCATGCCTCCCTCATGCCTGTGCTTGTCACCGGCATCCAACCATCGCGCGTCCGCGCGGAGAATGGCTCGTTGCTCGCTCGAAGAAAGTCTCTTGCGCCCAAGGACTTGGGCGCGCTGGATGCCTGTGACAAGCACAGGCATGAGGGAGGGTGTGGAACCGCCAGCGCCAAATAGCGACTGGGTCTAGATGCAGGTCTCGGCTTATTACCCACTGCGCTATTCCCCCGCTTCCTCCCGTCGAAAAGTCTCAGGGCTCTTGCCCATCCATTTGCGAAATGCGCGAAAAAAGGCGCTGGGTTCGGAATAGCCGAGCTGTACGGCGATCTCGCCGATCGTTTTCGAGGTATTCAGCAGCAGTTCGACGGCGAGATCCCGGCGGATGTCGTCCTTGATGGCGGCATAGCTTTGTCCTTCGTCGTGCAGGCGGTGGCGCAGCGTCGAGGGCGGCATGCGCATGTCGGCGGCGAGTTCGGCGAAGCTGCGCCACGTCGCCGGCGTTGCCTGGCTCAATCGCCGACGGACGGCGGCGGCGATGCCCGCGTCGTAGCGGTAGCGCACCAGAATATTGGCGGGCGCGCCGCGCAGGAACTGTTTCAACGCCTGTTCGCTACGGGAAATCGGCAGGTCGAGCAGGGTGCTGTCGAAGCCGAGACGGCTGATCGGTTGCGAGAAGCGCACCGGAGCGCCGAAGAACAACCGGTAGTCGGCGCCCTGTTTCGGTTCGGCGCAGCGGAAGTCGACAAGCCGGATGGGGATGCGGCGGCCGACCAGCCAGCATATGATGCCGTGCAGGATGATCCAGTAGGTGCGATAGGCGAAGGCCGATCGCGGGCCGCCCACATCCCTGAGCTCAATCTCGGCCAAGCCGTCGCGGATGACGAGCCGGCCTCTAGGGTCGTCGAGCACGACATCGAGAAAACGTAGCGCCCGACGCAGCGCCTGACCGAGCGTCGGCGCATGCAGCACACAATGGCAGAGCAGCGTGAAGCTGCCGCTGCGCATCGGTCGGCCGCCCATGCCGAAGAATTCGTCGTCGAGTTCGGCGGCGATCATCAGCCAGAGGGCGCCATAAGTTTCGGCAGACACCGGCTGATCGACGATCGGCGGCAGGCCGACCCGCGCAAGGATCGGCGCCGTCGGCTTGCCGAGCCGCCGCAGGCTGTCCAGCGCCTCTTCGACGAAGCCCGGTGCAATCATGCGTCGCTCGATCTCGGCCATCTCAACCCCGCTATGGCAAAACTGGCCGAAATAATGGAGCAGTTCTGTCATCGCTTGCAATAGGTGGAACGAATAGAATCGTGACCGTCGGTGGCGCTCGGAGGAGGACGCAGCCGACAGGGAGGAACAGATTCATGCTGATCCGTGGGGCAAGTTTCATCGTCACCGGCGGCGGCTCCGGGCTCGGAGCGGCGACGGCGCGCATGCTCGTCGAGGCCGGCGGGCGCGTGACGATCGCCGATCTCAACGTTGACCTGGGCGAGGCGATCACGCGGGAATTTGGCATCGATGCCCGCTACGTCAAGGCGGATGTGACCGATGGCGAGGCTGGAGCAGCTGTGGTTGCCGCGGCGGCCGAAGCCTTTGGCGGTTTGCGCGGGCTGGTGAACTGCGCGGGCGTGGCGCCGGCCGAAAAGGTGATCGGCCGCGACGGGCCACACCGGCTGGAGAGTTTCGCGCGCACCGTCGGCATCAATCTCATCGGCACGTTCAACATGATCCGGCTTGCCGCCGCTGCGATTCAGACCGGGGAGCCGGATGCCGAAGGCGAGCGCGGCGTGATCGTCAATACGGCCTCGGTTGCCGCCTTTGACGGTCAGATCGGCCAGGCGGCCTATGCCGCCTCCAAGGGCGGGGTGGCGGCGATGACCTTGCCGATCGCCCGCGAGCTCGCCCGTCACGGCATCCGCGTCGTCTCGATCGCGCCCGGCATTTTCGAGACGCCGATGATGGCCGGTATGCCGGCCGAGGTTCAGGCGGCACTCGGCCAGAGCGTGCCCTTTCCGCCGCGGCTCGGCCGGCCGGCGGAATTTGCTGCGCTGGTGCGCCATATCTTTGAAAACCCCATGCTGAACGGCGAGGTCATCCGCCTCGACGGCGCATTGCGGATGGGCGCGCGCTGAGCGTTTGCCCCAGGGAGGAAACATGGCACTGCAGGACCCTATCGTCATCGTCGGCGCGGCGCGCACGCCGATCGGCAGTTTCCAGGGAGAGCTGAAGGAGGCGACAGCGCCGGAACTCGGAGCCACGGCGATCCGCGCGGCAATGGAGCGTAGCCATGTCTCGGCCGAGGCGGTTGAAGAAGTCGTTCTCGGCTGCGTGCTGCCTGCAGGCCAAGGCCAGGCGCCGGCGCGCCAGGCGGCGATCGGCGCCGGCCTGCCTTTCGCGACGGGGGCAAGCTCCGTCAACAAGATGTGCGGCTCGGGCATGAAGGCGGTCATGACGGCTCATGACCTCATCACCGCCGGCAGTGCTTCTGTGGCAGTCGCCGGCGGCATGGAAAGCATGACGAACGCGCCCTATCTCCTTGACAAGGCCCGCGGCGGCTACAGGCTCGGCCATGGGCGTGTCGTGGACCACATGTTCCTCGACGGGCTGGAGGATGCGTATGACAAGGGGCGCTTGATGGGCAGCTTCGCGGAGGACTGCGCCCAAGCCTATCAGTTCACGCGCGAAGCGCAGGATAATTACGCCATCGCCTCCCTGACGCGGGCGCAGAAGGCGATCGCGGAAGGCTGGTTTGAAAGCGAGATCGTGCCGGTGACGGTCAAGTCGGGCAAATCAGAGCAGCGGGCGAGCCGCGACGAGCAGCCGGGTCGGGCGAAGCTCGACAAAATCCCGATGCTGAAGCCCGCCTTCCGAGAGGATGGCACGGTGACGGCCGCCAATTCAAGTTCGATTTCCGACGGCGCGGCAGCGCTCGTGCTCATGCGCCGCTCCGAGGCAGAGCATCGCGGCCTGACGCCGCTCGCCACCATCCTCGGTCATGCCACCCATTCGCAGGCGCCCAATCTTTTCGCCACCGCGCCGATCGGCGCGTTGCAGAAGCTCTCAGATCGGACCGGCCTGGCGCTTTCGGACGTCGACCTCTTCGAAATCAACGAGGCTTTTGCCGTCGTCGCCATGGCGGCGATGCGCGATCTCGACCTGCCGCATGAAAAGGTCAATGTGCATGGCGGCGCCTGCGCGCTCGGCCATCCGATCGGCGCATCAGGCGCCCGCATCCTGGTGACGCTGCTTTCAGCATTGGAGCGCTACGATCTGAAGCGCGGCATGGCGGCGCTTTGCATCGGCGGCGGCGAGGCGACGGCCGTCGCCATCGAGCGGCATTAGCGGGAAGGAGGAGCGACATGATCCTTTCCGACCTTCAGCAGCAGATCACAGATCTCGCCCGCGACTTTGCCCGCGACCGGTTGGCGCCGGGAGCCGCCAAACGCGACCGGGAACATCTTTTCCCGCGCGAGGAACTGAAGGAGATGGGCGAACTAGGGCTGCTCGGCATGCTGGTGCCGGAGGCCTATGGCGGCTCGGACACGGGTGTTGTCGCCTATGCCGCGGCACTCGAGGAGATTGCCGCCGGCGATGGACCCTGTTCGACGATTATGAGCGTGCACAGCTCCGTCGGCTGCGTGCCGATCCTGAAATTCGGCACCGAGGAGCAGCGGCAGCGTTTCCTGCCGAAGCTTGCGACCGGCGAATGGATTGGCGGCTTCGCCCTCACCGAGCCGCAGGCCGGATCCGATGCCTCGAACCTGAAGACAAGGGCCCGGCGTGACGGCGACCACTATGTGATCGACGGTGCCAAGCAGTTCATCACCTCGGGAAAAAACGGCAATGTCATCATCGTCTTTGCCGTCACCGATCCCGATGCCGGCAAGAAGGGCATCACCGCCTTTATCGTGCCGACGGACACACCCGGCTATGAGGTGATCCGCGTCGAGGAAAAGCTCGGACTGCATTCCACCGACACCTGTCAGATCGCCTTCAACACGATGCGCATTCCCGTGGATCTGAGGCTGGGTGGGGAAGGCGAAGGCTATCGCATCGCGCTCGCCAATCTCGAGGGGGGGCGGATCGGCATTGCCGCGCAGGCGGTCGGCATGGCACGGGCGGCCTTCGAGGCGGCGCGTGATTACGCCAAGGAGCGCACGGCTTTCGGCAAGCCGATTTTCGAACATCAGGCCGTCGCCTTTCGCCTTGCCGACATGGCGATGCAGATCGAGGCGGCGCGCCAGCTCGTCTTTCACGCCGCGTCTCTTCGGGAGGCGGAGTTGCCCTGCCTGTCGGAAGCCTCGATGGCGAAGCTCTTCGCCTCTGAGATGGCCGAGCGCGTCTGCTCCGATGCGATCCAGATCCACGGCGGCTACGGCTACATGGCCGATTATCCGGTCGAGCGCATCTACCGCGATGTGCGCATCTGCCAGATCTACGAGGGAACGAGCGACGTGCAGCGCATGGTGATCGCCCGCAATCTTTAGGAATGACATCCGGCCCGCTTCCGGGAGGGAGGCGGGGTCGGCAAAGGGAGGAACGCAAAAACATGGTGGATTCCGCTCATTTGAGCCTGCACGTCCCCGAACCCGCCGTCCGCCCGGGCGGCCAGCCCGACTTTTCCAACGTCAAGATCGCCAAGGCCGGTTCCGTGCCGCGGCCGGAGGTCGATGTCGCGTCCGAGGATATCCGCGATCTCGCCTATTCGATCATCCGTGTCTTGAACCGTGACGGCGAGGCGGTCGGTCCCTGGGCCGGATCGCTCACCGATGAGGAACTGCTGACCGGGCTTCGTAACATGATGAAGCTGCGCGCCTTCGATGCCCGCATGCTGATGGCGCAGCGCCAGGGCAAGACCTCCTTCTACATGCAGCATCTCGGCGAAGAGGCCGTCAGCTGCGCCTTCCGCAAGGCGCTTGCTAAGGGCGACATGAATTTCCCGACCTATCGCCAGGCGGGCCTCTTGATCGCCGACGACTATCCGATGGTCGAGATGATGAACCAGATCTACTCTAACGAGAGTGATCCGCTGCACGGCCGGCAGCTGCCGATCATGTATTCTTCCAAGGAGCATGGCTTCTTCACCATTTCGGGCAATCTCGCCACCCAATATGTGCAGGCCGTCGGCTGGGCGATGGCTTCGGCGATCAAGAACGACAGCCGCATTGCCGCGGCCTGGATCGGCGACGGATCGACGGCGGAATCGGACTTCCATTCGGCGCTCGTCTTCGCCTCGACCTACAAGGCCCCTGTGATCCTCAACATCGTCAACAATCAGTGGGCGATCTCCACTTTTCAGGGAATTGCTCGCGGCGGCTCCGGCACCTTTGCCGCCCGAGGCCTCGGCTTCGGCATTCCGGCGCTCAGGGTCGACGGCAATGATTATCTCGCCGTCCATGCCGTCGCCCGCTGGGCAGCTGAACGCGCCCGGCGCAATCTCGGGCCGACGCTGATCGAACATGTCACCTACCGCGTCGGCGCGCATTCGACCTCCGACGATCCGAGCGCCTATCGGCCAAAGACGGAATCGGAGGCCTGGCCGCTCGGCGATCCCGTGCTGCGGCTGAAGAAACATCTGATCGGCAAGGGCGTATGGTCGGAGGCGCGGCATGTGCAGGCGGAAGCCGAAATCGCCGATGAGGTGATCGAGGCGCAGCGCCAGGCCGAGGCGCATGGCACGCTGCATGCCGGCGGCAGACCTTCGGTGCGCGACATTTTCGAGGGCGTCTATGCCGAGATGCCGGCGCATATCCGCCGCCAGCGGCAGAAGGCAGGATACTGACATGGCCAGGATGACGATGATCGAGGCCGTGCGCAGCGCCATGGACGTGTCGATGGCGAAGGATGACAATGTCGTGGTCTTCGGCGAGGATGTCGGCTATTTCGGCGGCGTCTTCCGCTGCACCCAGGGCCTGCAGGCAAAATACGGCAGGACGCGCTGCTTCGACACGCCGATCAGCGAATCCGGCATCGTCGGCACGGCAATCGGCATGGCGGCCTACGGGCTCAAACCCTGCGTCGAGATCCAGTTCGCCGATTACATGTATCCCGCCTATGACCAGCTGACGCAGGAGGCGGCGCGTATCCGCTACCGTTCCAACGGCGATTTCACCTGCCCGATCGTCGTGCGCATGCCGACTGGCGGCGGCATCTTCGGCGGCCAGACGCACAGTCAGAGCCCGGAAGCGCTCTTCACCCATGTCTGCGGGTTGAAGGTGATCGTGCCGTCCAATCCCTATGACGCCAAAGGCCTGCTGATCGCGGCGATCGAGGATCCGGATCCGGTGATGTTCCTCGAACCGAAGCGGCTCTATAACGGCCCCTTCGACGGCCACCACGAGCGGCCGGTCACACCCTGGTCGAAACACGCTCTCGGCGAGGTGCCCGATGGCCATTATACGATCCCGATCGGCAAGGCCGAGGTGCGGCGCACGGGATCGGCGGTAACAGTCGTTGCCTATGGCACGATGGTGCATGTGGCGCTGGCCGCGGCCGAGGATGCCGGCATCGACGCCGAAGTGATCGATTTGAGAAGCCTGCTGCCGCTCGATCTCGATACGATCGTCAAATCAGTTTCGAAGACGGGCCGCTGCGTCGTGGTTCATGAGGCGACCTTGACGTCGGGCTTCGGCGCCGAGGTCGTGGCGCTGGTGCAGGAACATTGCTTCTATCATCTCGAAGCGCCTGTCGTGCGCGTCGCGGGCTGGGATACGCCCTATCCGCATGCGCAGGAATGGGACTATTTCCCCGGTCCCGGCCGGGTCGGGCGGGCGCTTGCCGAAGTCATGGAGGCCTGAGCCATGGGCGAATTCATCATCAAGATGCCCGATGTCGGGGAAGGGGTCGCCGAGGCCGAACTTGTGGAATGGCATGTGAAGCCGGGAGATCCCGTCCGCGAGGACATGGTGATCGCCGCCGTGATGACCGACAAGGCCACAGTGGAAATTCCCTCTCCCGTCGATGGCACGGTCATCTGGCTCGCCGGCGATATCGGAGACCGCATCGCGGTCAAGGCGCCGCTGGTGCGGATCGAAACGGCGGAAGGTGCCGGCGAGGCCCAGCCGATGCGGATTTCGCAGGCGCCGACCGCCGAAGTCGTCACAGCGGAAATCACGAGGCCTGCCCCGGCAGCGCCGGTCTCCGCAATCCCGTCTACTGCCGCCCCGCCCGTCGAAAAACCGCTTGCTGCCCCTTCCGTTCGGCTCTTTGCCAGGGAAAGCGGCGTCGATCTCAGGCAGGTGCAGGGGAGCGGGCCGGCCGGACGTATCCTGCGCGAAGATGTCGAGCAATTCCTGATGCAAGGCGCCGCTCCGGCCCTCCTAAAGGGTGGATCCGTCAAGAAGACAGCGACGGAGGAGATCAAGCTCACCGGACTGCGGCGGCGCATCGCCGAAAAAATGGTGCTTTCCACCTCGCGCATTCCCCACATCACCTATGTGGACGAAGTGGACATGACGGCGCTGGAGGAGCTGCGCGCCACCATGAACGGCGACCGCAGGGAGGGCCATCCGAAGCTGACGGTCCTGCCCTTTCTGATGCGGGCGCTGGTCAAGGCCATTGCCGGGCAGCCGGAGGTCAACGCCACCTTCGACGACGATGCCGGCATCATCACGCGCCATAGCGCCGTCCATATCGGCATCGCCACGCAGACGCCGGCCGGCCTGACCGTGCCTGTCGTGCGGCATGCGGAAGCGCGCGGCCTCTGGGATTGCGCCGCCGAAATGAGCCGGCTGGCGGATGCGGCGCGTTCGGGCACGGCGACGCGCGACGAGCTTTCCGGCTCCACCATCACCATCAGCTCGCTCGGTGCGCTCGGCGGCATCGTTTCGACGCCTGTCATCAACCATCCCGAGGTGGCGATCATCGGCGTCAACAAGATCGCCACACGCCCGGTCTGGGACGGCACGCAATTCGTGCCGCGCAAGATCATGAACCTCTCTTCGAGTTTCGATCATCGCATCATCGACGGCTGGGATGCGGCGACCTTTGTCCAGCGTATCCGCACGCTCCTTGAAACGCCGGCGCTCATTTTCATCGAAGGCTGAGCACATGAAAGAAATGGTCTGCAAGCTCCTCGTCATCGGCGCCGGCCCGGGCGGCTATGTCTGCGCCATCCGCGCCGGACAGCTCGGCATCGATACCGTCATCATCGAAGCCGGCAAGCCGGGCGGCACCTGTCTGACGGTCGGCTGCATTCCTTCCAAGGCGTTGATCCATGCGGCCGAGGAATTCGACGCCACGCAAAAAATGCTGGCAGGCAAGAACCCGATGGGCATCCGCGTCGAAGGCGCCTCGATCGATCTCGCAAGGACGATCGCCTGGAAAGACGGCATTGTCGGCCGGCTGACGGGAGGTGTTTCAGGTCTGTTGCAGAAGGCGCGGGTGAAAATCGTCCATGGCCGCGCGCACTTCCGTGACGGCAAGACGGTGGAGGTGGAGACCGAAACCGGTCAGCAGGTCATCCGCGCCGAGACCGTGGTGATCGCCACCGGTTCCGATCCGGTGGAGCTTGCCAACCTGCCCTTCGGCGGCCGCGTCATTTCCTCGACCGAGGCGCTGTCGCTGACGGAACTACCGAAAACGATCGTCGTGGTCGGCGGCGGTTATATCGGGCTGGAACTCGGGATGGCCTTTTCGAAGATGGGCTCGGAGGTGAGCGTCGTCGAGGCGACTCCCCAGGTGCTGCCGCTCTATGATGCGGAATTGGTGCGTCCCGTGATGCGCAAGCTGACCGAGAGCGGCATCCGGGTGCTGACGGGTGCGAAGGCGATGGGTCTTGCCGATAATGGCGAGTCATTGATCGTTGAAACGTCGGATGGCCGGCATGAGACACTGCCGGCGGATCGCATCCTTGTCACTGTCGGCCGCCGCCCGCGAACGGCAGGGTCCGGTCTCGAGGAGTTGGATCTCGACCGCGCCGGTCCATATCTGAGGATCGACGATCAATGCCGCACCTCGATGCGCGGCATCTATGCGATCGGCGACGTGACCGGCGAACCGATGCTGGCGCATCGGGCGATGGCGCAAGGGGAGATGGTGGCAGAAATCGTTGCGGGCAAGAAGCGGGGCTGGGACAAAAGATGCATTCCCGCCATCTGCTTTACCGATCCTGAGATCGTCAGCGCCGGCCTGACGCCGGCGGAGGCGCGCGCGCAAGGATATGAGATCCGCACCGCCCAGTTTCCGTTCAGCGCCAACGGGCGGGCGATGACGATGGTCTCTGAGGAAGGTTTCGTGCGCGTCGTCGCCCGTGCCGACACCAATCTGGTTCTCGGCTTGCAGGCGGTGGGAGCCGGAGTCTCCGAGCTTTCGGCAGCTTTTGCGCTAGCGATCGAGATGGGAGCACGCCTGGAAGACATCGCCGGCACCATTCACGTCCATCCGACCCGCAGCGAAGCGCTCATGGAAGCGGCGCTGAAAGCGTTGGGAAACGCTTTGCACATCTGAGCCGACTGGACCCGGATCACGCATTGACGTCAGCCGGTTCGGATCCCATCAACTGAGACCGGAATAAGGCCGTGCCGATGCCGAAAAGCTTTGCCCACAAGGGCAAGAGCCCGACCTGTCGTACGAGGATCAGCGTCACACGGACGTTGATCGACAGGCCGACTACCCCTGAAGCGCTGACTTCGTCATCGCGTAGGCGGCAATCCCCGGATATGACACAGATCGCCGTTCGTGGAGCCGATTGACAAACTTTGCCAAGTCCAGCTAACCTACTCGCACCATGGAGGCTCGAATGGCTACGATGAACGTATCTCTTCCGGACCCGATGAAAGATTGGGTTGAGGCACAAGCAAAGAGCGGGCGATATTCCAATGCGAGTGACTATGTGCGCGACCTGATCCGGAGGGACCAAATTCGCAGTGACAAGGTTGCCGCCATGCAGCGTTTCGTTGATGACGGTTTTAAAAGCGGTATTGGCAGCCGCTCGAAGGACGAACTCTTTGCCGCGGCAGTGGCACGTGCAGAAACAACGCGCGGCGGTAGATAATGCGCTTTGACCTTTCAGTCGAAGCGGAAGAGGACATCATTGCGATCGCCGAACAAGGAGTGCGCATGTTCGGAGCCGCACAGGCTAGGCAGTATCATGACGAGTTGTTTACCGTGCTTGATCTGATTGCGGCCAATCCGCGAATGGCGCGTGAGCGAGAGGAGATTTCGCCGCCAGTTAGAGTTCATCCGTTCAAAGCCCATCTCATTGTCTACCGGATCGAGGAGCACGGAGCTATATTCGTGATCCGAATACGCCATGGACACGAAGACTGGGCCAGCGATCCTGCTTAGGCCTGGCTGAGCGAATGAACAAGCACAGTTGCATGGCGGCAATAGGCCCCGGGAATATCGTCAGCAAGGCCTGTTAAGAGAACGCCGACCGACCGCTGGAGGAACCGCGTCGTCTCCTCGGATAGCAGGGGACGAGGTGTTCGCCGCGATCAGCCCCTCCGAGAGGCAAACACGTAATCGCCTCCCATGCGCTAGAGCAGATCCTGTGATCGATGAATCGATTGTGAGGTGACGAGGCGAGTCGAAGCTGATTCAACATTCATATCATTTCTCTGGGGCGTGGCCTCATTTTGGCCCGAGGGCGACACAGAAGCCGGATCAAACATCAACGCCAGTGCCGTTCGATCTCTTCGGCTTAATGGCAATTAGATTGCCCAATTCCATCGGGAAGGGGAATAAAATCGTCGAAGTCTTCTCGCTGGCGATGACGTTCAAAGTGCTCAAGTAACGAAGTTGCATCGCCTCCGGCTGTTTGGCCAGAATTTCCGCCGCTTCCAGTAGCTTCGCTGCAGCTTGCTGTTCGCCCTCGGCATTGATGACCTTTGCGCGGCGTTCGCGTTCGGCTTCCGCTTGGCGAGCGATCGCCCGTATCATCGACTCGTTGATATCCACATGTTTGATCTCGACAGTGGCTACTTTAATTCCCCAAGCGTCCGTCTGAGAGTCGAGGATTTCCTGAATATCGGAGTTGAGCCTGTCGCGTTCTGCCAGCATTTCATCGAGGTCGTGCTTGCCGAGCACGGAGCGCAAAGTCGTCTGAGCAAGCTGGCTTGTTGCCATCATGAAATCCTCGACCTGTATTGTCGATTTCTCGGGGTCAATGACCCTGAAGTAGATCACCGCGCTGACACGAACCGAGACATTGTCATGTGAGATGACGTCCTGGCTAGGGACATCGAGTACGCGCGTGCGCAAGTCGACCCGGATCATCTGCTGGACATAGGGAATGAGCAGAATCAAGCCGGGTCCCTTGACTCCGGTAAAGCGGCCAAGTGTGAACACGACGCCGCGTTCATATTCCCTCAGGATCTTAACCGCGGATGCGAGGATGGCTACGGCAATGACTATGGCCACCAAGTAGAAGGCAAGATCTGCAAACATATCCATGACTTCTCCTCCTGCGTCCTTGAATGCCGCTAGGTGTTCTTAGGACGGCTGGCGACCTCGAGCGCCAGCCCGTTGCGGCCCGTCACCCTGACAGGGTCACCAGCAACAAGGGGTTCGGCGGAAACGGCCTTCCAGCGTTCGCCATGCGCGATGACGTACCCCGTGAGCCCCGTCCAACTCTCAACTTTGCCGGAAATGCCAATCATCTCCTCTGCACCGGTGGCTACCCGGCGCAATCGCGAGGTGAATGCCACGCGAGCAACGACAAGGCTAAAGGCAAGAGTCGCAAATGCAATTGCGCCCAGTAGGGGGCGCGATACTTGCAGCCCGGGTATATCGGTATCAAACAGGATGGTTGCTCCCAGGATCATGGCTACCCCGCCGCCGATGCCCAGAGCGCCGAAGCTTGGCGAATGCGCCTCAGCCACAGTCAATCCCACGCCGAGTAAAATAAGCCCAACGGCGGCAAAACTTACCGGCAGCAATGCCAGGGCATAGAGACCAAGGAGGAGACAGATGCCGCCGATCGTTCCAGGAAGCATTGTCCCAGGTGCGAGAAATTCGAAGATCAGGCCATAGATACCAACCATCATCAGGATGATTGCGATGTTCGGATCGGTAATGACGGAAAGCAGGCGCGTGCGCCAGTCAGGCTCGAATTCCTGCACGGCCAAACCGGCGGTATCGAGCCGGACCTCCGTTTGACCGACCCGCACCATGCGGCCCTGCGCCTTTGCAAGGAGATCGTTGACATCAGTTGCCGTGAAATCGATGGCATGTTCGCGCACTGCCGCTGTGGATGAAAGGCTTGCAGCTTCGCGGACAGCACGCTCTGCCCAGTCGGCGTTGCGATTGCGCAATTCCGCAAGCCCACGAATGTAAGCGACTGCGTCGTTAACGGCTTTTGCTTCGTGGGCATTGCCTGAAGCTTCCGGCTGCTTGCCACTAGGTTCGCTCGGCTTCTTTTCCGGTTCCTCATCACCGCCGAAAGGCTTTACGCTGAGCGCGATTGGTGTCGCCGCACCCAAATTGGTCCCAGGGGCCATTACCGCAATGTGGCTTGCGTAGAGAATATAGGTGCCGGCGCTGGCAGCCCGTGCCCCGCTTGGCGCGACGAAACTCGCGACAGGCACCGGCGAGGCAAGGATCGCGCGGATGATTTCCCGCATGGAGGTGTCAAGGCCGCCTGGTGTATCCATTTGCAGGACGATCAAGACCGCTGCACGTTCGCCAGCACGCTGAATGCCTCGTACCACGTAGTCAGCTATAGCAGGCCCAATGGCGCCATTCACCTTGAGGACGACAGACGCCCGGTCAGACGCCGACGGTACGCCGAATCCCCAAGCTGAAAGCAGCAAAAACAACAAAGTGAAGATTGGCGGTTGCCATCGCCAACACCTCAATCCCCGCGTGCCAATCGGCGAAACGTACATAATATTTAATGTATGTCGGAAATTACAAAGAAAAAGACGGAGGTGTCAAAGGCTCAGCCGTCTTACGCGCTCGTAAAGGCGAAGTTGGCTAAGCGCGTTACACGGATGCGAACCGCGTGGCCTATGTTTTTTGAAGGTCGCTGGGCCATCGACCGATCGGAGATGGCATGTCACTCAGATATTCAGTATCTTGCGGCCAGGCGAGAATATCCCGTTCGGCAGGATGTCTTACGATCAAACTATATGTGGGCCGCTTCAATATTTGGCAACTAGATTGTGCCATTCTACAGATCGTCAGCGGTTAGTTCTTCCGCTTCCATGACCCATGAAGGGTTTCACTCCGCGTCATCAAGTGCTGCGAGGAGCCCAAGGTCGCATGTCCCTTTCAGAAGATGAGAGATTGAATCTCCTTCACCAGGCCAGTATTCTCGATACGCCGCCGACGGAAGAGTTCGATGCAATCGTGCGGCTGGCTTGCAGCGTGTTCGACATGCCGATGGCGTTGGTTTCGTTCGTCGACGGGGATCGGCAGTGGTTCAAGGCCGAGCACGGTCTCTTTTTGAAAGAGACGCCTCGCGAGCATTCCTTCTGCAGCCATATCGTACAAACGAAGTCACCGCTCGTCGTTAAAAACGCCGACAAGGATTCTCGCTTTTCCGGAAACATCTTCGTCAGAGAGCGTTCGGTCCGGTTCTATGCGGGAGTGCCGCTTTCGGAAGGGGAGACCTGCTACGGCAGTTTCTGCGTCCTCGACACCAAGAACCGCCGCTTCGGCGATCGGGATCTCGGACAGCTTCGCAGTTTGGCAAGCGTCGTCGTCGGCCTCATCAGGGAACATCGTCAGCAAAGCCTGCTGAGAGAGCAGCAACGTGAACTTGAATTGAAGCAGGCCCGCTTCGAGCAGACCGAACGCTCTGCCAAGGTCGGCGGCTTCGAGATGGATCTCGAGACCGGCACGATCATTTGGTCCGACCAGATTTACCGCACCGTTGGATTGCCGGTCGGCAAACGAATGACCTCGGAGGAGGTGATCGGCTGCTATGCTCCCGAAGAGCGCGAGAGCGTCAGACGCAGGATACGCGATGTCCTCGATGGTTCTGCGGCCGGCATCGACAGGGAATATCGCATCATGACGCCAGAGGGGGAGGAGCGCTGGGTTCGCGTGGTCAGCGATATCGAGCGCTTGAGCGACAAGCCCAGTCGTCTGTTTGGCATCGTTCAGGATGTTTCCGAAAAAGTGCGGTACGAGCAACGTCTGCTCCAGGCGGCAAACGCCGATCCGCTGACCGGACTTGGCAATCGGGCAGCCTACAACGCTCATATGGAGCGGCTCACAGCGGCCGACGCTCCTTCCATCGGTTTGCTGCTGATCGACGTCGATCGCCTCAAGCAAGTGAACGATATCCTTGGCCATGCGACAGGTGACCTGCTGCTGAAAGGCGTGGCCTCACGTCTGGATGAACGCTTGGGAAAGCGAGGAAGGGTCTTTCGCCTGGGCGGCGATGAGTTCTCCGTTATTCTGGACGCGCCCGCAAGCGTACGCCGCATGGGTTCGCTCGCCCGCCACCTGATCGAATATATCGGTCGCCCTCTGGAGGTTGGGGGGTCGACGATAAATCCGACGATAACTGTGGGTGGAGCGATTTCGGAGGGCAGGATGGATGCCGCAACGCTTTCGCAAAACGCGGATTTCGCCCTCTATCACGCCAAAGAAACGCGGCGCGGCAGCTATGTCCACTACGAGCCCAGCCTGCGTTCGAGGATAGCGCGACGCATTCAGATCATCCGGGAGGTGGAGTCGGCTCTTACCGAATATCGGATGGTGCCGCACTATCAGCCGATCGTCGGTTGTGCCGACGGTCGGGTATGGGCGTTTGAAGCGCTGGTGCGAATGCAGCATTCGGATGGTTCAATCGTGTCGGCGGCGCAATTTCACGAGGCGTTCACAGATCCAAGCGTTGCCCACCACATTACGACCCGCATGCTCGAGCAGGTCGCGACCGACATTCGAAGCTGGATCGACCGCGGGCTGGAATTCGGGCGGGTGGGTCTCAATATAAGCGCCTCCGATTTCATGAGGGGCGACTTGGAAACCCGGATCGTTGCCGCCTTTGCGTCGAGAGGCATTCCGCTGGATAAGCTCGTGCTGGAGGTGACGGAAACGGTCTTCCTGCAGGGCTTGGAAGATACCGTTGCAACAACCCTGCAACGTTTGCGCAAGAAGGGCCTGACAGTGGCGCTTGATGACTTCGGGACAGGTTATGCATCGCTGACGCATCTGCGAAGTCTGCCGGTCGACATCATCAAGATCGACAAGACCTTTATCGACACCATGCTCGTGGATGAATCGAGCCTCGCAATCGTCGAACTGGTGCTCAATCTGGCGCGGAAGCTCGATATGAAGGTCACGGCGGAAGGCGTAGAGAGCCATCGGCAGGCGATGTGTTTGCTGGAAATGGGCTGCACCACGCTGCAGGGCTATTTGTTCGGCAAACCCATGGGTCGCGAACATGTTGGCGAATACCTGTATGCACGCAAACCCGACGTGACGGAGAACGCCGACCGACCGCAGGAGGAACCGCGTCGTCTCCTCGGATAGCGGGGGGCGAGATGTTCGTCGCTATCAGCCGCTCCGACAAGGCTCCGGCGGCGGCCGTGGAAAGATCCGCATCGGCTGGTGGGGCGGTGAGCAGTCCGGGCGCTGCCGTCCTGTTCTTCAAGGCCGGCTCCTGTTCGGCACAGATCGATGTCGCCTTCCAGCAGCGTGTTCGAAAACGGCATCCGCTCGGCGGATCGACGGGCTTGGCAAATCAGTCCTGTTGTTTGATCTCTATAGGGCTTTTCATGATGATTTCATGATGCGGAAATGGGATAGAGATGCCAGCTTTCTTGAAGGCGTCCCACAGCGCCATCAGGACTTGCCCACGAACATTCGTCAGCCCGTTCGCTGGATCCGAGATCCAGAAGCGAAGCCGAAAGTCGAGCGACGAAGCGCCAAAGGCGGTCAGCCAGCAGACGGGTGGCTTGTATTCGTTAGCGACCCGGGGCACGGTCGATGCTGTCGCAATGGCGATCTTAACGACTTGATGAGGATCACTATTATAGGACGTCCCGAAGTCAACGTCGATCCGCACATAATCACTGGAGAACGACCAGTTGACGACCTGCTGCGATATGAAGTCCTCATTTGGAATGAGGTACTCCTTGCCATCGCGGGTGATGACGGAAACAAACCGCGATCGCAGGTCGCGGATCGACCCGAACGTGTCGCCAAGGGTGATCGTGTCACCCGGCTTTATCGACTTGTCGATCAAGATGATTATGCCGGATATGAAGTTCGATACGACTTTTTGAAGGCCGAAGCCTATTCCGACGCCGACTGCGCCTGAGAAAATGGTCAGGGCCGTCAGGTCGACCCCGGTCGCCGACAAAGCGATGGCTCCAGCGATTATGATCAGGCTGATCTTGATGCATTTGCTGATCAACACCTTGATGGAAGGCGACAAGTCGGCCGACCGCTGAACCCAGTGGGAAAGCATATTGCCAATGAGGACGGCCAACCAGATCAGGGCGATCGCCAGCACGAGGGCTTTGAGCACAAGCAGAAGCGAGAGTCTCACCGCGCCTAAATTAATCGCGAGACCGTCAAGAGCAGATAGAACTGGGCCGTCAAGACCGACTGCATAAAGAGCGATGTAGCTCCAACTGCCGATCGCGACGGCGCGTGACAGGGTTGGGTTGCGGATGATTTTGGTCAGAACGGAGATGACGAACCATGCCGCTGCCAGCGTCAGAGCCGTTGACACAAGCCAGCGTTGTGAGGGCCACGCGCTCTTGCTCAGCACAACGTTGGCGAGCCATAACCAACCTACAAGGAAAAGCCACATCATCCGGCGCATAGGAGCAATGATGACCCGAAGGAGGTCTGGATTACCCTTGATCAGGCGCGCCTTTGCCTCCATCGCAGGCTCTGTGCGTGACGCAAGTAAGGACGCAAAACCCAAGCCCGCCACGATGATCGCAAGCTGAAAGAACGTCCATTCGTTCAGAATGAATGTCGTTAGCCACTGCTCGGCGATCTCGGTCATCTGCCTGATATTCATGATGATGATCCGATGAATGTCAGCTAGAGAAAGCTAGCGCACGAGTTTAGTTCATTTGGAAGAAACAAGCATCAGCATTCCATTTCGTCGTGCGAAAACAGGTCGATGAAACGATACTCGCGGGGTATCGAGCAGCTTGCGCGCCTGCGCAGCCATGTGCGGCCTTCTTTCGCTGAGCTTCACGTCGAAGATGGAACGGTGCTGCGGCAAAGTCTGGGTTCCCGCAAAAAATGATATTTCGGCGCCAACTGACACAAGACGTTCATTTGAACACTGTATCGAGCATCCGAGTGGCTGACGGCGAACTCCGTGCCCAGCCAATCATGCTTTGGAAGCAGGAGGCCCGTGCGGCCTTCGGTTTACGAGCGCTTCAAATGTTCATGTGAACATTCCGTTGTTGCAAAGTGAAACTCGGCTGCTACCATCCGCGCGTCTGGAGCGGGAGGCTGCGGACCGAGAGAAGTGGGAGAGATTATGAACAAGATCGCTTTTTTCCTGTCCGCAGGATTGACCAGCCTGTCCTTGTCCGTTCCGGCGATGGCCGCCACGAAAATCCAGTGGTGGCACGCGATGGGCGGCGAGAACGGCGCGAAGCTGGAGCAAATCGCCAAGGGTTTCAACGCATCTCAGTCCGATTATGAAATCGTGCCGGTTTACAAGGGCACCTACGACGAGACGCTGACGGGCGCTATCGCTGCGTTCCGCGCCAAGCAACAGCCGGCCATCGTGCAGGTCTATGAAGTCGGCACCGGCACCATGATGGCAGCACAGGGCGCGGTCTATCCGGTGTATCAGTTGATGAAGGACCAAGGCGAACCCTGGGACCAGAACAAGTTCATCGCGCCGGTTGTCGGCTACTACTCCGACACCAGCGGCAACGTGTTGTCGCTGCCCTTCAATTCGTCGACGCCGATCATGTATTACAATAAGGATGTCTTCAAGAAAGCCGGGCTTGATCCGGAGACGCCGCCAAAGACATGGGCCGAGGTGGAGGCCTTTTCGCGCACGATCATCAAGTCGGGCGCCGCCAAATGCGGCTTCACCAGCGCCTGGATCTCCTGGATTCAGACGGAAAATCTCAACGCCCTGCACGACAAGCCTTATTCCACCAAGGCCAACGGGTTCGGCGGCCTGGATGCGGAGTTCACCTTCAACAATGATCTGACGATCCGCCATTGGGGGAACCTGAAGAAGTGGCAGGACGAAGGGCTCTTCAAGTTCGGCGGGCCGGTCGGCGGAGATAACGCGCCTCCGATGTTCTATTCGCAGGAATGCGCGATGTACATGAACTCGTCCGCCGGCCGGGCGGGCGTCATCAACAATGCCAAAGCCTTCAAGGTCGGTTTTGCGCCGCTTCCCTATTATGACGACGTCATCAAGCAGCCGCTCAACTCGATCATCGGCGGCGCCACACTCTGGACGCTGAGGGGGCGTCCGGAAGAAGAATATAAGGGTGTGGCAAAATTCTATACCTATCTGCAGAAGCCGGAAGTTCAGGCCGACTGGCATCAGTTCTCGGGGTATCTGCCGATCACCGAGGCTGCCTACAAGCTGAGCCAGGAGCAGGGATATTACGAAAAGAACCCCGGTGCAGATGTTGGCATCAAGCAGCTGACGCGGGTGACGCCGACCGAAAATTCCAAGGGCATCCGCTTCGGCAATTACGTCCAGGTCCGCGGCATCATCGATGACGAATTCGCGGCATTGCTCGGCGGCAAGAAGACTGCCAAGGAAGCGGTTGATTCCGTCGTCGCACGCGGCAACGAACAGCTTCGCGATTTCGAATCTGCCAATTAAGGGCTCGGGGCAGGGGCCGGCCAAACCGGCCCCTGCCTCTCCGTCATTCTGTGAGGGCCCATGCAAACGAAACGAACCGTCTTTCCCAATAAGGTTTTGCCTTATCTGCTTATTGCTCCCCAGCTTCTGATAACCGTCGTCTTCTTTCTCTGGCCGGCCGCAACCGCCTTCTGGCAATCGTTCCTTCGCCAGGATGCGTTCGGTTTCAAAACGAACTTCGTCTGGTTCCAGAATTATCGCCGGCTGTTTGCCGACCCGCTCTATATGGACGCCTTTGGTCACACCCTGGTTTTCGCCGTCTCGGTGACGGTTCTGTCGACGACGATTGCGCTCACTCTGGCCGCCGCGGCCATGCGTGTGCTGCGGACGTCCCGCATCTATTCGACCTTGCTGATCTGGCCTTACGCCGTTGCGCCTGCGATCGCCGGCATACTCTGGTGGTTCATGTTCAATCCCTCGATCGGCATCGTCGCCTATATGCTTCGCAGCATGGGGATCAGCTGGAACCATCTGATCAATCCGGACAACGCGATGGTCCTGATCGTGATCGCCGCCACCTGGAAGCAAATTTCCTACAATTTTCTGTTTTTCCTGGCCGCGCTGCAAAGCGTGCCGCGCTCGCTCCAGGAAGCCGGCGCCATCGATGGCGCCGGGCCGGTGAAGCGCTTCTGGACGATCGTCTTTCCGCTGATCTCGCCGACAACCTTCTATCTGGTCGTCATCAACATCGTTTACGCCATGTTCGACACTTTCGGCATCGTTCATGCGACGACGCAGGGCGGACCGGCGCGCGCCACGGAAATCCTCGTCTACAAGGTTTATTTCGACGGTTTCATCGGCCTCAACCTGGGCTCCTCGGCAGCGCAGTCGGTCATACTGATGATCATCGTTGTTGCTCTGACCGCGGTCCAGTTCCGCTTCGTCGAACGCCGTGTGCAATATTGAGGAGCGTCAAAGGTGGTTGAAAATCGTCCTTTCCTGAATTTTCTGGCTCACCTCGTCCTTATCCTCGGCGTCACGATCGTGATCTTCCCGGTCTATATCGCCTTCATCGCCTCGAGCCATGGCCCCAACGACTTTTTGTCCGGTGTCGTGCCGCTGATGCCGGGACCGCACCTCATTGAGAATTATTCGACCATGCTGTCTTCGGGTATGACGAGTTCCGGCGCACCGCCGATCGGACCGATGCTGTTCAACTCGTTGATCATGGCCGTCGGTGTCGCGGTCGGTAAGATTGCCATTTCCATCCTTTCCGCCTTCGCCATCGTCTATTTCCGATTTCCCTTTCGCACGCTCGCCTTCTGGATGATCTTCATCACCCTGATGCTGCCGGTCGAGGTGCGCATCGTGCCGACCTACAAGGTGGTCGCCGACCTGGGAATGCTGAACAATTATGGCGGACTCATCATTCCGTTGATTGCATCGGCGACGGCCACCTTCCTGTTTCGTCAGTTTTTCCTCACCGTGCCCGACGAGCTGATGGAGGCTGCGCGTGTCGACGGGGCGGGGCCGATGAAATTCTTCCGCGATATCCTGCTGCCCTTGTCGGTGACCAACATCGCAGCCTTGTTCATAATCCTGTTCGTGCTCGGCTGGAATCAGTACCTGTGGCCGCTCATCGTCACGACCGACCAGAGCCTCTACACCGTCGTCATGGGCATTCAGCGCATGGCCGCGGTCGCGGATGCCGAGCCGCGCTGGAATCTTGTCATGGCAGCGGTCATCCTGGCCGCCTTGCCGCCCGTCCTCGTCATTGTCGCCATGCAACGCCTTTTCGTCAAAGGCCTGGTCGAAACGGAGAAATGAAATGGCCCCGATCAATATCGTCGACGTCAAGAAAAACTATGGTTCGATTCCTGCTGTCAAAGGCATCAACCTGACGGTCGAAGACGGTGAATTCATCGTGCTCGTCGGCCCTTCCGGCTGCGGCAAGTCAACCTTGCTGCGCATGATCGCCGGATTGGAATCGATCACCGGCGGCCAAGTAGAAATCGGCGGCCGTAACGTCAACAAGGCGGAGCCGGCCGAGCGCGATATCGCCATGGTCTTCCAGAATTATGCGCTTTATCCACATATGACGGTGCGCGGAAATCTTGAATATGGCCTGAAGAACCGCGGCACGCCGCGGGCGGAAATCGATCGCCGCGTCAAGGAAGCGGCCGACATTCTCGAAATTGGGCCAATGCTGGATCGCAAGCCGCGCGAATTGTCGGGAGGACAGCGCCAGCGCGTCGCGATGGGACGGGCCATCGTGCGCGAACCGGCGGCGTTTCTTTTCGACGAGCCTCTGTCCAATCTTGATGCCAAGCTGCGCGTGCAGATGCGCGTCGAAATACGCCGGCTGCAACGCCGCCTGAGGACCACCAGCATCTACGTCACCCATGATCAGCTCGAAGCGATGACGCTTGCCGACCGGCTTGTCGTCATGAATGGCGGACTGGTCGAACAAGTGGGAACGCCCGTTGAAGTCTACGACCGTCCGGCAAGTTTGTTCGTTGCCGGCTTCATCGGCTCTCCGCCGATGAACCTCGTGCCGATCGAGGTGCTGGGTACGGCCGATGCCAGGAACGTCCTAGCCTTGCCTGACGGGACGGACATCGTCGGTCTCAGGCCGGATGCTCTTCTCATCGCAAAGCCCAGCGAGCCTTCCGTTCGTCTGAACGCCATCGTCGAATTGCTCGAGCCGATCGGCGGCGAAAGCCACTTGCATGTAAGACTGGGGGAAGGCCAACAGACGGTCGTTCTGACGGTTCAGGGCCGGCCGGACTTCGCCGAGACTGCAAAGATCGAGATCTTCGCGCGGATTGATCAGATGCATCCATTCAACAGCAAAACTGGACGACGTACGGACTGAAACGGCCGGATAGAGCTGTCCGACATCTGCAGCGTCGAAAAGTGAGGAAAAAGAGAAAGACATGCCAAAGTCAGAGCCGCGATCCGGACCCGGCCGCAGTGAGGTTCAAGCACATCGAGGCGCATCCGCTGTCGCGCCCGAAAACACGATTGCCGCGTTTCGGGCGGCTGCGGACCGGGGCGCCGAATGGGTCGAACTGGACGTCGCGCTCCTTGGCGATGGGACCGCAGTCGTCATCCACGACGTGTCCGTCGACCGTTGCTCCTCATCGACCGGCAGGCTCGGCGATCTCACTGCATCCGACCTGCGGGAGATCGACGCCGGCGCGTGGTTCGCCCCCCGTTTCAAGAGCGAACCCTTGCCGACCCTTGCCGAGGTCCTGTCCGCATTGGGAGAGCTGGGATTGAACGCCAACGTCGAGATCAAGCAGCATCCGCATCACAAATCTCTCGACCAGCTGGTAAAGACCGTTGACGAGCATCTGAAGGCGCGCGCGCCGCAGACCAAGATCATGATATCGAGCTTCGACGCGGCGGCGCTCAGGCGCATGCACGAAATCGATCCCAGTTACGAGCTCGCTATGTTGTGGAGTAGACTGCCGGATGACTGGAGTGATGTTCTCCAATCAATTCCCGCAAGAACGATCCATCTTGGTTACAAGTCTCTCAGCATCGGTTTCCTTGAGGAGGCGGCGCACCAGGGGATCAAGGTGCGGGCATGGACCTGCAATGACCCCAAGCTCCTCGCATCTTTTTGGCCTGTCGGCTTGACCGGTGTGATAACAGACGACCCGAGTGTCTATCTCTCATAGGAAAAAGCGATGGGGCAGCGGGTCATATCGAGCCGACAACGCGAAATACTGGCGCTGATCGAAACGGAGGGCGTCCAATATATCGATGATCTGGCGCGCCGGTACGATCTGACGACCCAGACGATCCGCCGTGATATCAATGCGCTGTGTGATCTCGGGCATGCCCGCCGCTTTCACGGCGGTGTCGATGTGCCGGTCGAAGGCAGCAATATTTCGCTGAACGCCCGCGCCCAACTGAACCGTCGGGCCAAGCGGCTGATCGCCAAGCGGGTCGCCGCCGACATCGGCCCGGATGCGACGGTATTCCTGGGAATCGGCAGCACGGTCCAATTCGTCGCGGAGGCGTTGCGCGATCACCAGGGGCTGACTGTTATCACCAACAACATTCATGTCGCTCTGACCCTTTGCGAATCGCCGAGTGTCGAGGTCCATCTCACCGGCGGCCTGCTGCGCCATGACGACCGCGACGTCGTGGGCAGCGATGTGATCAAATTCGTGGAAAAATTCTATGCGACTTATGCCGTCGTCGGTGCCGGTGCACTCAGTCCGGTGAACGGCATGATGGACTTCAGCTATAGCGAGGCGCAGATCACCAATGCGCTTCTGGAGAATTCGCAAACGCGTCTTTTGGCTGCAGACGTCAGCAAATGGACCCGCCATGCGGCGGTGCGCGTTGCACCTTTCAATAAGATAACCCGCTTTTACACGGATCGGCTGCCGGCCGATCCGTCCGTCGCCAGTGTGCTGGCCGATAGCAGCATGGAGGTGGTGACCTGCGAGGACATGACGTGACGTTCGTAGATCTGGCACCCTCCGCGCATGAATTGCAGCATGTGCGTTATCTCTTCACCGATATCGACGACACGCTGACGACAGAAGGTAAACTTCTGCCGCGCACCTATGATGCCCTTTGGGAACTCAGCCGGGCCGGCATCGCCGTCGTGCCGGTCACGGGTGGTTCAGCCGGCTGGTGCGAACACATCGTCCGTGCCTGGCCTGTTGCCGCGGTCATCGGCGAAAGCGGTGCTTATGCCGTCACCCGCCGCAACGGTGAGGTTGTTTTCGATTACTGGGAGAACGGCGCATTGCAGGGCGAGCGTCAACGCCAGCATCTTGGTGCCATCGAAAAACTGATCGCGGAAAAAGGCGGCACATTCAAGATCGCACACGACCAAGTGTTCCGCCTGGCTGACGTGGCAATCGACATTCAGCGTCATGATACCCAGGACGTCGAAGATTTTGCATGCGATATCAGGGCAATCGGCGGCACCGTCGCCATCAGTTCCATCCACATCAACACCTGGATTGGCGATTATGACAAACGCGCCATGAGCGAGCGCCTCCTGACCAGCAAATTCGGGGTGGATCCCATAGAATTGCCATCGGTCACGGCGTTCGTCGGCGATTCTCGAAACGATGCGCCGATGTTCGGCTTCATCCGCAACTCTTTCGGTGTCGGCAATATTCTTCCTGTTCTTCCGCACCTTCAGCATGTGCCGCGTTGGATCTCCTCCCAGCCGGCAGGACTTGGTTTTGCCGACATTGCCGGGACAATCCTGAATGCCAGGACCACCGGCGAATAACCGGCGGGGAGCCCACAAGGCCATGCGCGGCCGCACGATGCGCTGAAGACGGAGCGTCATGAAGCCTACAAAAAAACGCAGCAAGTCCCGACCAGACAAGTCTCAGCCATTGCTGCGGCAGCTCGCTGCGGTTCCTGCGAAGCTGTTTGCTGGCGCCTTCCGCCAACAGTACGGCGCCATCTGCTTCCGCTATTGCGATGGCGGGCCGAAGATCGAAATTCTCGTGATCACATCGCGCGAGCGCGCGCGCTGGGTCATACCGAAGGGCTGGCCGATGAAAGGAAAGAAGCCTTTCGAAGCGGCGGCGATCGAAGCCTGGGAGGAAGCAGGCATGCGCGGGGCGGTGAAAAGGAAACCTGTCGGCCGCTATACCTATCTCAAGGAATTCGACGACGGCGATGTGGCGCCATGTATCGTCGATCTGTTTCAGATCGAAGTCACCGAGATCGGAAACGACTTCAAGGAGCAAGGCCAGCGTATTCTCGAATGGGTCAGCCCTGACGAGGCGGCGCGACGAGTTCGAGAGGTCGAACTCAAGTCGCTGCTCGTCGAATTTGAACCTCGGGGTCAGAAGAAGTCTGACCACGGCTGATACGATTGCGGGGCTCCTCGTTCTGATTACCGTTCGTGGCGGGCTCGGAAGGCAAGTTGACTCTCAATTGCCATCGCTTCGACGGGCGTTATCATGATCGCTCGAACGGCTCGCCGAGCGAGGCGACGCCATTGAGTTTGAGCAGGCGGCGATCCGCCGAAATAATACCGAGCACGATGATCGTCACCAGATAGGGCAGGCAGGCGAGCAGCTGCGACGAGACGTTGAGACCGGTTGCCTGGGCGGCAAGGCCCATCAGCGATACTGCGCCGAACAGGCATGCCCCGAGAAAGATGCGGCCGGTCAGCCAGGTTCCGAAGACGACGAGCGCAATCGCAATCCAGCCGCGACCGGCAATCATCCCATCGGCCCAGAGCGGCGTGTAGATCGTCGCTGCATAGGCGCCCGCAAAGCCGGCCATCATGCCGCCGACTGCGACCGCGGCGAATCGGATGGCGATAACCGGATAGCCGATGGCATGCGCCGCTTTCGGGTTTTCACCGACGGCGCGGATGATCAGGCCGAGCTTGCCATAGGCAAACATCGCCCAGATGGCGACAGTCACGAGCAGTGAAAGCCAGACGACGATATCCTGGCTAAACAGGCCGCCGATGACGGGGATATCGGAGAGGCCGGGAAGGGCGATTTTCGGCACAGCTTTAACCGTCAGGCTCTCATAGGTTTTGCCGAACAACGCTGACAGGCCCTGGCCGAGAATCCCGATCGCCAGCCCGGTCGCCACCTGGTTCGCGTTGAAGCCGAGGACAATCGCCGCAAAGATCAGGGACAGAAGCAGGCCGCCGAGGCCGGCGGCGAGAAAAGCCAGAAAATGCCCGCCGCCGTGATAGACAATGATGAAGGCGATGACGGCGCCGAATGCCATCAGCCCCTCGACGCCAAGATTGAGCACGCCGGCACGCTCGACGACAAGTTCTCCGAGAGCGGCCAGGAGAAAGGGTGTCGCAGCCGCCAGCATTCCGGCCAGAACGAACTCGACGGCGTTCATGTGGGGCTCCTGGTGGATGTGGACCGCCAGGCAAGACGGTAGCGCACGAAGGCGATGGCCACCAGATAGGCAAGGAGCAGGCTGCCCTGGAAAACCCGGACCGCCGCAACCGGCAGATTGGCGGAGACCATCGCATTGTCGCCCCCGATATAGAGCGCGGCCATGACGATCGCTGAGACAACGATGCCGACCGGGTGCAGGCCGCCGAGATAGGCGACGATAATTGCCGCATAGCCGTATCCGGTCGAGATCGAGCGTTGCAGCTGGCCAAGCGGACCGGCGACTTCGGCTGCACCGGCAAGACCGGCTGCGGCTCCACCGATCAGCAGCGAAAGCCAGATTGCGCCGCTCTCCCGGAATCCGGCATAGCTCGCAGCGCGCGGCGCCAGTCCGCCGACCTGCAGTTTATAGCCGATGAAGCTCTTCTGCATGAAGACCCAAGCGGCAATCGACAGGAGAACGGCGAGGATGAGCGCGACATTGACGCGCGTTCCCTCAATCAGGATCGGCACCATCGCGTCATATTGGAACATGACGGACTGCGGGAAATTGAAGCCGTTCGGGTCCTTCCAGGGGCCGAGCAGCAGATAATTGAGGAGCTGCACGGCGACAAAACTCAACATCAGGGAAACGAGAATTTCGTTGGCATTGAGCCGGACGCGCCAGAAGGCGGTGAGCGACGCCCAGAATGCGCCGCCCATCGCGCCGAACAGCAGCATTAGCGGCCAGATCCACTGGCCGGTTGCGCCGGGCCACCAGATCGGAATGGCGGAGGCGAAGATCGCGCCGAGGACGAATTGTCCTTCGGCACCGATATTGAAGACCTTGGCACGAAAGCCGACCGCAAGCCCCTGCGCGATGAGGAGCAGCGGTCCGGTCTTCAGCAGCACTTCGGAAAACGACGCCCATGAAAAGAAGGGCTCGATCAGCATCGCGTAGACGACCGCAGCCGGATCGCGCCCCATGATGACGTAAAGTCCGAGATTGAGAATGACGGTGACGATGAGGGCTATGGGCGGCGCCAGGAGGGTGGCGGCAAGCGATGCCCGCTCCCGGCGGACGAGAATGGGCGGAGCGGCGAGGAAGGGTCTGCTCATGCGGTGGCTTTCTCGCGCTGCGGCTGAGCTCCGATCATGTATCGGCCGATCTCCTCCGGGTTGGTGTCACGCGTGAGCAACGGCGGGCTCAACGTGCCGTGATGCAGGACCTGTATAAAGTCGCTCAGTTCGAAGAGTTCCTCGAGCTCTTCGGAAATGACCAGGACGGCCATGCCCTTGTTGCGAAGACTCATGAGGCGCTTGCGGATCGCCGCCGCCGCGCCGATATCGACGCCCCAGGTCGGCTGGGCGAGGAAAAGAAGCTTCGGCGCCAGCATGATTTCGCGTCCGACGATGAATTTCTGCAGATTGCCGCCGGAGAGCGAACCGGCCTCTGCCCCTGGACCGCGCGTGCGCACGTCGAAGTCCCGGATACAATCACTTGTGAAGGCCTTCGCCCTCACCTTGTCAAGCAGGCCATGTTTTACAAGGTTCAGCGGGTGGGCGGTCAGCAGGCTATTATAGGTGAGCGACATCTCAGGGACCGCGCCGCGGCCGAGCCGGTCCTCCGGGACGAAGGCGAGACCGAGCCGTCGGCGGGCGGCGGAGTCGAGCGTGCCGACATCCTGGCCCATCATGAAAATCTGGTCGCGTTGATCCCGCGGCAATTGGGTTTCACCCGAAATCAGCGCTGCGAGTTCGCTTTGACCATTTCCCGAAATGCCTGCAATGCCGAGGATTTCGCCGGCGCGCACGACCAGGCTCACATTCGAAAGCGGCACGGCGAAAGGATCCGCCCGGTAATCGAGCCCGACAAGTTCCAGCCGCTTTTCACCTTCTCCCAAAGGCAGCGCAGGCATGGGTTCCGGCATGTCGCGGCCGATCATCAAGCGGGCAAGCTCGTGGGCATCGTGTTCGCGGGGATCGACGTGGCCGGTCACCCGACCGCCGCGCAAGATCGTGGCGCGATCGCAGAGCGACTGGATTTCTTCCAGCTTGTGAGAGATGAACAGGATGGACACGCCGCCGTCCCGCAGCCGGCGCAATGTTTCGAAGAGCTTTTCCACCGCCTGCGGCGGCAGCACCGAGGTGGGCTCATCAAGGATGAGCAGTTTCGGATCGGTCATCAGGCAACGGATGATTTCCACCCGCTGCCTCTCGCCGACGGAAAGCGAATGGATATGAGCGTGTGGATCGACCTCGAGGCTGAACTCATGCCCGAGCTTGCGAACGCGCTCTGCAAGCTCGCTCTTCTTGCCGGACACGATCAGGCGGATATTCTCCACGACCGTCAGGCTCTCGAACAGCGAGAAATGCTGGAACACCATGCCGATACCGGCTCGCCTTGCCTCTGCGGGAGAGGCAAGGCTAAGGGCTTTCCCGTTCCATGCGACGGTGCCGCTGTCCGGCTGCTCGACGCCGTAGATCAGCTTCATCAGCGTCGACTTGCCAGCCCCGTTTTCTCCGAGGATGGCATGGATGGATCGTGGAGCGACGTCGAGATCGATCTGCTGATTGGCATCGACCGGGCCGTAGCTCTTGGTAATGCCGCGCAGCGACAGGAGCGGGCTCGGCATGGCTTACTTCGGCAGCGGCGTCGTGACACCCTTGACGTGCCAGTCCATCGCGACGATCTGGGCGTCCGTCGCCGTGGTCCCCGAAGCGACACCTTCGCTCCCACCAGCCTTGGTGATCGGACCGGTAAACGGCGAGAAGCTGCCATCGGCAATCTTGGCCTCGATTTCCTTGATCCTGGTCATAATATCGGCCGGGATTGCCGGGTTCCAATCGACGACCTGGACAACCTTGTCGGCAACGCCGAGGAAGGCGTTGGCGCCCTTGAAGGTGCCGGCAAGATGGGCGTCGACCGACGCCTTAAAGAAGGGCGACCAGTCGGTGGCGATGCAACCCAGATAGGTCTTCTCGGCATATTTCTTCATCGACGAGTTGAGGTTGAAGGCATAGACGCCGGCTTCCTCGCAGGCCGAGATCACCGAAGGGGTATCCTGCGCATTCGAGAAGATCACGTCGCAGCCCTGAGAGATCAGCGCCTTGGCGGCTTCCTGCTCCTTGGCCGGATCGAACCAGGAATTGACCCAGACGACAGACACTTCGATATCCGGCTTGACGGCCTGGGCGCCGAGCGTGAAGGCGTTGACGGAGGTGATCAGCTCAGGAATGGCAAAGGCTGACACCGAGCCGAGTTTGCCGCTCTTGGAAAGGGCCGCCGCCGCCATGCCGAACAGGTAGGTTCCCTGAAAATATTTGGCGGCGAAGGGCGAGAAGTTCGGTGCGACCTGGAAGCCTGAAGCATGTAGGACGGTCACCTTCGGATTGCGGCGGGCAATCTGCAGCGCGCCATTCTGATAGCCGAAGGAGCCGGCGATCAGGAAATGGTTTCCGTCGGCAACGGTCTTGTTCATGATGCGGTCGGCGTCCGGGCCCTCGGCGATGTTTTCGATGACCGTGACCTTCAGCTTGTCGCCATAGGCGGCCTTGATCGGATCGATGCCGGCGGCAAGCGCATGACCCCAGCCGACGTCGCCGATAGGCGAGGGAACGACGAGCGCGATGCCGAGCGGTTCGTCGGCGGCAAGCGCTGAGCGGCCGGCAAAGGCCGTCGCGAGACCGGCAGCCGCCGCGCTCTTCATAAGTTTTCTGCGGGTGAAATCGTTGGTCATGTCAGTTCCCTCTTTTGGTTTTAGAATTCGACTGTCTCGAGCGCCGCTTCCGCGGCGGCGAAAAGCTGAGCTTCGTCGAGGCCGGTAAATTCGCCGGCCTGCCAGACGATGCGCCCGTTGATCATGGTCAAATCGGTCGGCATGCCGATCCCCACCTTGGCAATCAGGCTCAACGGGTCGTGGCGGGTTCCGACATAATCCATGCGCCTGGTATCGATGGCGAAGAGGTCGGCGGCCATGCCGGGAGCAAGGCGGCCGATATCGCTGCGGCCAAGCAGGCTTGCGCCACCCGTGGTCGCGTAGCTCAGGAAATCGACGGGCGCTGGAATCGGATGGGCGCGCGTCGAGGCCGTCAGGCATTGCAGCATATAGGCAGAGTGGATGCAGTGCATAAGGTTGGAATTGTCGTTCGAGGCCGCGCCATCGCAACCGAGGCCAATACGTAGGCCGAAAGCGGCCATAGCGGGAATGTCCGTCACTTCGGCGCCGACCAGATAGACCGGTTCGGGGCAATGGGAGACACCCGTGCCGCTTGCCGCCATCTTGCGTAATTCGTCGTGTGTCAGCTCCCAGCAGTGGGCATAAAAGCTGTCAGGCCCGGCAAAGCCGAGTTCGGCGCAGTAGTCGACCGTCCGCATTCCATGCCGCGCCTGGATGACCGGGCTTTCGCCTTCACCGACATGCGTGTGCAGTCGGACGCCGCGATCTCGGGCGAGCGCGACCGACTCGACGAAGGTTTCGCGGTGGCAATTGACGGGCTGGCAAGGCGCGACGACCACCTGCCGCATGCTGAAGGCGCCGGCATCGTGGTAGCTGTCGATCAGCCGGGCGCAATCGGCGATGAACTCGTCCGTCGTTTCCAGCATGGCGTCCGGGATCGTCGAGCCCTCGGACTTCGGCAGCGTGTTGCCGCCGCGTCCCGCGTGGAAACGCATGCCGAGAAGATCGGCCGCCTCGAACTGACGATCGATCAGGCGTTTGCCTGCGTGCCGGGGGAAGCAATATTGATGGTCGAAGGCCGTGGTGCAGCCGTGCTTGATCATCTCGGCCATGGCCGTGACCGACGAATGAAAGAAGCAATCCTCGTTCAGTCGCGAGAAGATCGGATAAACCCGGTCGAGCCATTCGATAACCGAAAGCTTCGTCCAGTCGAGATCGGCCCGATTGCGCACGAAGCATTGGAAGAAGTGGTGATGGGTGTTGACGAGACCCGGATAGACAAACCAGCCTGATGCATCCTGAATGACCGTGTCCGCAGGCAAGGGCTCTTGCGACAGGTTCGTCCCGATCGCCTGGATCGCCGGACCATTGGTCAGCAGATCGGCGTTCCGGCGCACGGCCGGCCCGTTGCCTTCGTCGACGATAATCGCTGCGCAGTTCTTCAGCAGGTAGCCCGCCATCTCACGTCTCCTCGTTGACGGGATGAGGGTCGGGTTTCAACTCGTGCAGCCGGTGGATGCCGGGCATTTCGATAAAACCTTCAAGGCTGCGGATGGCGCGCAGCCAAAGCCTAATGTTCGGATAGGGATCGAGCGAGATTCCGCCGTCGGGCGCCAGTGCCACATAAGGGAAACAGGCGATGTCGGCGATCGTCGCACGGTCGCAAGCCAGGAACCGCATGTCGCGGAGCCGCTGCTCAAAGAGGCCGGCTTCGAGCTCGCGCAGCGCCGCGACTCCTTGTGCCTGCAGGACTTCGATATTGCCGGGACGCAGAAGCATCTGATGCAGCCGTGCGCCGCCGAGATTTGTCGTCAGCCGATGCGAAAACGAGAGCCATTGGTGCACCCGCGCGGTCTCCTCAGGCGCGCTCATACCCAGCCAGTCAGGCCCGCTCCGGGCGGCGAGATAGGCGAGCATGGCCGAAGATTCTGTCAGCACCAGATCGCCATCCACGAGGATCGGGATTGAGCCTGCCGGATTGAGGGCCAGAAGCTCAGGACCACGATGTTCCTTGCCGGGATGGAAATCGACCGGCCGGATATCCAGCTCGACGCAGAGGATGGCAGCCATCAGGCGGATCTTGTAACAGCTCGGCGATAGGATGTAGTCGTAGAGCTTCATTGTGCGACCAACTGCGCGCCATAGAGATAATTGTGGCGCTTCAGCCAGCGCCGGTAAGCGATAGAGGTCAGGTCGGCCCTGGTCGGGATTTCCATGCCCGGATCGAGCGGCAGAAGCGCCGGGATCTGGTTTTCGAGGATCGATCGATCCTGCAGGAAAATCATTTGCTGAAAATGGATGAGGTCCGTCATTGGCGTCACGTCGTCGAAGAGGGCCATCCACGGCCATACGTCACAGAGATCTTCGGCAAGCGGCTGGACGAATAGGGTAATGACGTCCCATTCCTCCGGGCGGGGAGGGCAGGTCTTGTAAAGCACCGAGCAGGTCGGGGCAGGCACGCGGTACATATACTCGGTGGTTATTCCGCCGGTCGCCGACTTTGCAGCCTGCGGCTGGTAGAATTTCACCTGCGTCGCCCAGACTTCATCCTCCTCCTCGCGGATCTCGACTTTATAATTTTGAACTTCGGTATGCGGTTCGGCGCCGAGTATATCGGTGTGGACGAAGGGAAAATGCGCAATATCGAGGAAGTTCTCGACTGCTCTCAAGGGGGAACAGCGTACCCGCACGACACCGACATCGACGAAGCGGCGGCCGGGCTGATCCGCTTCGGGAATGGAGAAGAGCTCCTTGGCGGGGGTGCCAAGAGAAGACCAGACATGACCATAACGGACGCGGACGGGCAGGGCACGCCCATCGCCCGATGTGACCCGCGCCGCGCCATCAGCCGTGCGCATCACCTCTATGGGCTCGCCCATCAGAGCAGTCCTGCTTCCTGCACCGGTGAGCTGGCTGAAGAGGCCAACCGGGTACCATTCGTCGATCATCGCACCGGCCCCTTTCATGCGACATCCTTCTGGGGTGTTTCCGCGCGGCGGCGCAGGGCTTCGGCGATGCGGGACGCCGCAATCCGATCTGCGACAGTGCGCTCCCGTTCGACCAGGACATGTATCAGAGTGCATCCGATCTGCGCCGCGGGCAACAGCCGAACCCATGGATGGTCCGCGACTGGGATCAACCCGCTCGCGGCCTTGCCGCCGGCTGCTGCTTCGATTGCCACGATGTCGGCAACAAGCGTCAGCGAGCGTATTGGCGCCAAACCATCCAGGCTTGGCGGCGGCATTGCCGGCTCGCCGACTGCGACCCAGACGATTCCATCTGATTCCTCGACCCGCTGAACTGCCACGCGGATCGTTTCCGGCGGCACAAGGTCTGGATGAGCCGGGATGCGAATGCATCCTCCCGCCGGAGAATAGCTCCAGCCATGATAGATACAGGAGAGCGCCTCGCCCCGCACGAAGCCGTGCGACAGTCGCATCCCGCGATGCGGACAGCGATCCGAAGAAGCTGATGCGCGCCCGGACCGGCTGCGCCAGAGAGCGATCGATCCTGCCGGCGTCCAGGCCGGAATGACGCTTGCCGGAGGCAGATCGGCAGAAAGGGCGACAGGCGTCCAGGAGCCGGTCGTATCGGAAGGCATGACGGTCAATTCCTCAATCTTACCAGGGGGCTGGCGCCTGCGAGCTTGGTGTCGGTGCAACCCCGGTTTCTGACGCTTGCATAAAAAATTCGCATTGGCAACAATGATCAAATTAAGGGCATCAAGTCGGATGGCGTTCCGACTTCGGTGTAGAGATGGGATCTACAATCCTGCGCTGAATCTCGTCGACCCAGACATCGATTGGCCCCAACGAACACGCCATTTCCAGCATGTCGATCAGCTCGACAGGCCCTGCGACCTCGAGTTCGATCCGCTCGGCGCCGGCCTGCAAAAAATCTTGGGAAAGGCCGAGCTTGTCGGCATGGCGGCGTATCCACGGGACGAATGAGGCGGAACTGACGTCGCCAAGGATCGCGATCCGTTCGCGTAGCTCGTTCTGCCGTGATCGTGTCATGGAATTCTCTCGTTCGACCTGCGATAAACAGCATAGCAATTCGCCGTCGTTGCGAAAGGGGCATAAGGGGCATAAGGGGCGTTCCTGGATCGTTCGAGCGATCACGGCTGAGGGTGCGTGCAATCTCTGCCTGCCAGATCTTCTTGGCATGCATCTGCGCTATCACTCGGCGTTCGTCCGAACTCAACTGCACGAAAAGCAGACCATTCCGGGATCGCCCGTGGCGCGATCCGTCTCCCATTGCAGCCGGCGTCGATTATGTTGAGGTAATCGCCGGACTTTCTTGCAGACTTATAGAGGTTGCGCCGCTCGCTGCCGATAGCTTCCAACGGGATCCGCCGGCATCGAATGCTAGTCTAGCGACTGGGTGATCAGCACGAAGAGGGCGACCTGATACATCCGGCATAATGGGTCTCGTTTAGGAAATCGGGCGAAAGGGCTAAACAAATATACTTCGGCATAATAGCGGGGGCGCTCCAGGCAGAGTTAATGTTGCAACGGCCCTAAAGCAAAACGCCCTCCCATCACGGGCCGACTTGCCGCGCCGGCGTTTTGCTTGACCGCAAGACCTTCACCCCTGCCGGCGCGGCGCCTCTTATAGCATGAAACCGCATTGCCGCAGCTTTGCTCTTCGCGGACCTGCCTTAACAACATGCACTGGAACCTGAGTCGGGAAGATCAGCAGAGATGCGACCCCCTCAATAATCCGAAGCATAGGCTCGTTGACATGAGAGGAAAGTCGGTGAAGCTTGATTGGGTCTGCGATGCCTGCACCTCCGATCGTATGCGGGCAGCATCGAAGCGAGCGGTGTGCAATGGACGACACGGTCAAAGATGCGCAGAAGACCAGGAAAAACATGTTCGGACGGAAGCGCGCTCTCGCTTCCGTCGGCCAGCAGACTTCGACTGACCTTCGGCACTACGAGCCACAATCATCCTGGAGTGACGGCGATCGCATCTTTACACGAGAGCTGATCCGGAGCGGCAACGGCGCATCAAAAGCCGTTCTGAGGGTGCAGCTTGCAGCCGAACATCCCAGCCGAACCAGCCTCGACAGACTGGCCCACGAATATCGCCTGAAAGACGAACTCGACCGGGAGTGGGCAGCCAAACCGCTGGATTTCACAACGGAAAACGGTCGTGTCGTGCTCGTCCTCGAAGATTGCGGCGGCGTGCCCCTCCCGCAGTTGATGGGACGGCACAGCCATGGCATGGCCGCCGAACTCACCGTCTTTTTGCGTCTTGCCAAGGGCATTGCGGCGGCAGTCGGCAAGGCTCACGGATGCGGCCTCATTCACAGGGACATCAAGCCGGCGAATATATTGGCGGACGAGACGGAAGGGCGGGTCCGTCTCACGGGCTTCGGAGTGGCGTCGCATCTTTCTCGTGAGCGCCAGGCCGCCGAGCCCCCTGAGGTCATTGCTGGCAGCCTCGCATACATGGCGCCCGAACAGACCGGGCGCATGAACCGGTCGGTGGACTCGCGTAGTGACCTCTACGCCGTCGGCATCACGCTCTACGAAATGATCACCGGCCAGTTGCCGTTCACCGCTTCGGAGCCGATGGAATGGGTGCACTGCCATGTTGCCAAGCGACCGGTGCCGCCGTCCGAGCGTGTCAGAGAGCTACCAGGCGTTATCTCGGCAATCGTGATGAAGCTGCTCGCCAAGAACGCAGAGGAACGCTACCAGACGGCCGCAGGGCTAGAGGCGGATCTGCGACGTGCCCTCGTCCAGAGCGAGAAGCATGGGCGGATTGCAGAATTTCCGCTCGGGACACGCGATGTGCCGGACAGACTGGTGATTCCCGAGCGGCCCTACGGTCGCGAACGCGAAATCGCCGCCCTAACCTCCGCATTCGACCGGGTCGTCGCAGGCGCCGGGCCGACGCTGGTGCTGGTTTCGGGTCATGCCGGCGTGGGCAAATCCATGGTCGTGAATGAGCTCCACCGCGCGCTCGTGCCGCTGCGTGGGCTGTTTGCCTCCGGCAAATTCGACCAGAACCAGCGCCACATTCCTTATGCGAGCGTAGCGCAGGCCCTGCAAGGCCTCGTCCGAGTGCTGCTGGGCAAGAGTGAAGCGGAACTCGCGCCCTGGCGCGCTGCTTTAACCAAAGTACTGGGCGCGAGCGGTCGGCTGCTGGCACCGCTTATTCCGGAACTTGAATCTCTCATCGGCCGGCTTCCGGCGGTTGCGGATCTGCCGCCTCAGGACGCCAAACGCCGCTTCCAATTGAACATTAGGCGCCTACTGCGCGTGTTTGCCACAGCAGAACATCCGCTCACGCTGTTTTTAGACGATCTCCAATGGTTGGACGCAGCAACGCTCGATCTGCTTGAAGATTTGTGCACCCAGCAGGACATGCGTCACCTGCTGCTCATCGGCGCCTATCGCGACAACGAAGTATCGTCCACCCATCCGCTGATCCGCCGGCTGGCAGCGATCCGGGAGGCCGGTGCCCAGGTGCATGAAATCGTGCTGACACCCCTTAGGCTGGAAGATCTGACCCGGATGCTGGCCGACGCTCTTCATTGCGGAAGCAGCCGTGTCCAGCCGCTTGCTCGACTAGTGCACAAGAAGAGCGGAGGCAATCCCTTCTTCGCGCTCCAGTTCCTGAGCACCCTGCCGGACGAAGGCCTGCTGGAATTCAATCGCGAACAGACGCACTGGGATTGGGATCTCGATCGCATAAGAGCCAAAGGCTATACCGATAACGTCGCGGATCTGATGCTAAGCAAGCTGCGGCGCCTGCCCGATATCACGCAGGCTGCCCTGAACATGCTGGCGTGTCTCGGCAATCACGCGGCGGTTGATACCCTGGCTTTGATCAGGAGCGAAAATCACGACGCGGTTCATGCAGCCTTTTGGGCCGCGGCGCGGGCCGGACTCGTGCTGCTTGAAGAGGGGTCATCATACCGCTTCCTGCACGATCGTGTGCAGGAGGCCGCCTATGGGCTGATCCCTGAAGACGAGCGGGCGGCAGCGCATCTTTCCATTGGCCGCCTCCTGCTGATGCATACGCCGCCGCAGGCACTCGAGGAGAATATTTTCGAGATTGTCGGCCAACTCAACTGCGGCGGCGCGCTCATCGCGCCCGGCGAAGAGCGCGAGCGTCTCGCGGACCTGAACCTGCTTGCCACTCGCCGCGCCAAGGCGTCGGCTGCATACGAATCGGCGCTGACCTATGCCGGCACGGGTGCGGCTTACCTGCCGGACGATGCCTGGGAGCGCCGATACGAACTCGCTTTCGCCCTCGAACTCCACAGGGCCGAATGCGAATTCTTGACTGGGGCACCGGCGGAGGCGCAGGCCCGCCTTGCAGAATTAGCAAGCCGAGCCGCCAGCCTCGCCGATCTGGCCCGCGTCACGCGCCTGCGCGTCGACCTTTTCATGAGCCTGGGTCGGAGCGATCAGGCCATCATATTCGGCCTCGACTACCTGCACCGGGTCGGCATTTCGTGGTCGTCCCACCCGACCAGGAGCCAGGTGCGCCAGGAATACGCGCGGCTTTGGCGACAACTGGGAGGCCGCCCTATCGAAGCGCTGCTTAACTCGCCCCCAATGGCGGACCCTGTCGCGCTCGCGACCATGGACGTTCTGACTTCACTTGTTACTCCGGCCCTGTTTACCAACGAGAATCTGCGCTGCCTCATTATCGGGCGAATGGGCAACCTCAGCCTCAAGCACGGCAACAGCGACACATCGCCTTATGCCTTCACTGCCGTGGGCACGGTGCTCGGGCCGTATTTTGGCAATTATGAAGCCGGTTTTCGGTTCGGCCTGCTGGGACTGGACCTGACGGAACAGCCTGGAATGGAACGCCTGAAGGCACGGGTCTACCTCGCCTTCGGCAACCTTGCGAAATCGTCATCGCGTCATGTCCGCACCGGCCGTGCGCTTGCGCAGCGCGTATTAGAAACGGCACAGCAGGTCGGCGATCTCACCTATGCCGTCTTAAGCCGAAATAATCTTGTGACTTATCTTCTGGCCGCCGGCGAGCCCCTCTCGCAGGTTCATCGCGATGCGGAAGCCGGCCTGGACTTCGCGCGTCAGGCCGGCTTTGGAGTCGCCGTCGGTTTCATCAGCGGGCAGCTGCAACTCATCCGAACGCTTCGCGGGCTGACGCCAATCTTCGGATGCTTCAACGATGAAGGGTTCGACGAGCAGCAATTCGAACTTAAGACCGACGGCAAGCCGGGCAGTTGCTTGTACTGGATCCGCAAGCTGCAGGCTTGTGTATTTGCCGGGGATACCCTCACAGACTTTCGGCAGCGGCGAAAGCAGAAAGCCTCCTCTGGATGACTCCTGCTATTTTCGAGCGGGCGGAATATCACTTCTACACCGGCCTTTCATTGGCCTCTGCTTTGCAAGGATCGACTACTGAAACAGCTCTTTATCGCAAGGCCATGCGCGCTCACCGCCGCCAGCTCGACACTTGGGCCGCACACTGCCCGGAGAATTTCGCAAGCCGCGCAAAATTGCTTGGCGCAGAGATCGCCCGCCTGGGAGGCCGCGAGTTGCATGCCGAGCGCCTCTATGAACAGGCGATCCAGTTGGCGCATGCGCACGCGCTCCCACACGATGAAGCGATTGCGTATGAGCGCGCTTCCGCCTTTTACCGGGCGCGCGGCTTCGATCAGATTGCTCGCCTCTATCTTCAAAACGCCCGTCGCTGTTATCTCAGTTGGGGAGCCGACGGCAAGGTGCGGCAGCTCGAAGAAGCCTATCCCCAACTGCGCGATGGACAATCGGCACCGGCTGCAACAAGCACGATCGAAGCGCCGATCGAGCATCTCGACCTCGCCACCGTCATCAAGGTGTCGCAAGCCGTTTCCAGCGAAATCGTCGTCGAGAAGCTGATCGATACGGTCCTGCGAATGGCCGTCGAGCAGGCCGGAGCCGAACGTGGCCTTCTGATCCTGTCGCGTGGCGGCGAACCGCGGATTGCCGCTGAGGCGACGATCCACGGCGAAGCGGTCCTCATAGAGTTGCGTAATGAGGCCATCGCCGGCGTGATGCCGGAGTCAGTTCTCAATTACGTCCTGCGTATGCGGGAAATCGTCAGCCTCGACGATGCGTCGGCTGAAAACGCCTTTGCGGACGATCCCTATATTCGCTATCGCGCGGCCAGATCCATTCTCTGTTTGCCGCTGATCAATCACGCCAAGCTGATCGGTGCGCTTTATCTGGAAAACACTCTGGCGGGCCGTGTCTTCGCGCCAGGGCGCATTCCGGTGTTGAAGCTGATCGCCTCGCAAGCCGCCAGCACGCTCGAAATAACCGGACTTTACCGAGACCTGGCAGAACGTGAAGCGCGAATAGGCCGGCTTGTCGAAGCGAACATCATCGGAATTTTTATCCGGGATATCGAAGGTCGGATTATCGAGGCCAACGAGGCGTTCCTGCAAATGGTGGGCTACAGCCGTGACGAACTCTTGGCCGGTCAGATCATCGATAAAGAGCTGACGCCGCCGGAATGGCGCGAGCGTGACGCCGAAGCCGAGGCCGAGCTGAGAGTGACCGGCAGCGCCCGCCCCTTTGAAAAGGAGTATCAGCGAAAGGATGGCGGTCACGTACCCGTGATGATCGGTGAGGCAAGTTTCGAGGGGGCCGGGAGCCAGGCCGTGGCCTTCGTGCTCGACCTGTCCGAGAGCAAGCGAGCAGAGGAGAGGCTTCGAGCAAGCGAAACTCGTTTTCGGACCTTCGTCGACCATGCCACCGATGCCTTTTTCCTCCATACGGATGATCTGATCGTCATAGACGTCAACCGCCAAGCCTGTGAAAGCCTCGGTTACACCCGGGAGGAATTGATTGGCATGCACCCGCGCGACTTTGACGGAGCTATCGACGAAAAGGCTCTTGCGACATTGGTGGATCGCGTCGACGCAGGACAGCCAATGACTTTCGAAACGCTCCACCGGCGCAAGAACGGAACAACGTTTCCGGTCGAGGTTCGCGTCGGCAAATTCCGACAGGAAGAGCAATGGTTTCGTCTTTCGCTGGCGCGTGACATCGCCGACCGCAGGCAAGCCGAGGATGCTATTCAGCTTGCGCGAGCAGAACTTGCCCATGTAAGCAGGCTCACCACCATGGGAGAACTTGTAGCCTCCATCGCCCACGAGGTCAGACAGCCGCTCACCGGGCTGGTCAGCAGCGGCAATGCCTGCCTTCGCTATCTCGACGCTGATCCTCGTGACATCGTCTCCGCCCGTCGCGCCATCGAGCGCATGATCAGCGACGCTTTTCGCGCATCCGAGGTCATCGACCGGATTCGGGCAATGGCGAAGAAATCACCCGAACGCCGGGACCGGCTGAACATCAACGATATCGTGTCCGAGACGATTGCGCTGGTGTCCACGGACCTCGAACGCAGTGCGGTGTCGCTTCGTACAAACCTTACCGACGGCTTGCCCCCGATCGTGGGGGACCAAGTGCAGATCCAGCAGGTGATCCTGAACCTTATCATGAACGCCAACGACGCGATGGCGGCGATGCCAAAAGGAGCGCGCGAACTCATCGTGAGCACTGAAAAGGCAGCACCCAATACCGTTTTAGTGGCAGTCCGCGATAGCGGCCCTATCCTCGACCTGGCGAAGATCGGCGATATATTCGAGGCGTTCTACAGTACCAAACCCAAGGGTATGGGCATGGGCCTGACGATCAGTCGTTCGATCATAGAGGCTCACAAAGGCCAACTCTGGGCCACGCCAAACGCGCCCCACGGTGCCATTTTTCAGTTTACATTACCAACCGAGGAGAAATAATGATCCATGTCCGGGGCGGCGCCTGACCGGCGCGAAACTTGGGGACATGGATGAAGGAGATTGTCTACATCATTGATGATGACGCATCTGTCCGCGAAGGCCTCGGCGATCTCCTGCGCTCGGTTGGACTTGAGGTACTGACATTCGCTTCCAGCCAGGAGTTTTTGGACAGCAAGCGCCCTGACGTTCCGGGCTGTATCATTCTCGATGTAAGGCTGCCGGGGCGGAGCGGCCTGGAATTTCAGAGCATGCTCACTTCCCTTGGAATTGAGCTTCCGGTCATTTTTATCAGTGCCCACAGCGACATTCCGATCTCTGTGCGGGCGATGAAAGCCGGCGCCATCGAATTCCTGACGAAGCCGCTGCGCGAGCAGGAATTGCTCGATGCCGCCTATGCCGGGATCGAGCGCGACTGCGCTCGGAGGCAGGAAGTCGCGCTCATTGCCGAGCTGCGGTCCCGCTATGATTCCTTGACGCCGCGCGAGCGCGAGATCATGAACCTGGTGGTCGCGGGCAGCGTCAACAAGCAAATCGCTGCTCAAGTGGGCTTGAGCGAGGTAACCGTCAAGGTTCACCGCGGCCACGTCATGCAGAAGATGCAGGCGAGATCTCTCGTTGACCTGGTCCGGATGGCGGACAGCCTCGGATTGACGACGAAGCCGGCGTGGGTCCGGTAGGCTCACATATCTAGACCAAAGTATCGGGCGCCTGCCACGGGTGGATAGTCGGGGCTTCAATTCGGCTGGTCGCTTATCTCATTCGGCAATACGTTCCGAAGGCCGTCGGCTCTATCCTCTTACCAGCTGAAAAAACATGCAGAGACAAGACGGACGTTATCACGTCTCGGTGCAAGAATCTGCGTCGGGTCGGCGCATCCCTACCATTGGACGGACGCTCATCGATGTTGACGCAACGCGAGTAACCGAAAGATCGTGGAAAGGTATGATCCATGCAAAACCAGAGATACGCCCTGCAGAAGAACCTGAACATCTACTGGACGGTAATCGATACGGTTTCAGACCGGAAAGCTCTCGTCGATGGCTTCGTTATGGACATGCTTACCGCCGATGAGGGCGAAGAATTGGTCAACATGCTGAACCGTGCAGAATCTCATGCTATCCTTGCGCCTGCCGAGATGGAGCACCGCGATCGAAGACGACAGTAACTGTTCGATCGCCATCGTATGGCGAACCGGCCGTCATCGTCGGTCGCTCGAGCGTGCAGTCCCGGCGAAAGGCGCTCCAAGAGCACGAACCGCAACACTGCATCAACTTGCCTGTCGCATCATCGACAAACACCAACAGCGAGCACGGATCTCGACGATCTGAAACCAGCGGTGCTCGGCCCCGTCGATCTGCACCGGCTCGCCACAGGCTTCGCGCCGTAATCGTGGCTGATGAAACGTCCGCCGTGGCTTGCGCGACAGCCAGAATCTCCGACATCCAGCCGCGCAACGTCTCGCGCGACACACGCAATCTATCGCGCTCGGCAAGCTTCTCGGCCGCCAGCGTCGGGCCGAAGCCCGCATGACGTTCACGAACCAGCGTCAGCGCATAGTCTCAAAGCTAAAGCCGATGGTGCCACGAACCCGTCCCGATCTGATCTTGCAACCCGGACCAGCGCTCAGATCGGGGCTGGTCGGCGCAATCACCGCAGGATCATTCATGAAATCCGTCCTCCGCCCCGGCTTGCCGTCATTTGTTCACTTCACGCCTGAACACTTCAGCTGGGGTGCGGAACCCAAGGCATTTTCTCGGCGTACTGTTCAACCGATCGATCAGTGATCGTATCGATTCATCAGGAACTGACAGGACAGCAGTATCCCTCGGCAGGTAACGCCGAATCCGCCGATTCATGTTCTCAACGGAGCCTTTTTGCCAGGGCGCAGACGGATCGCAGAACCATGCATCGGTTCCCATTCCTTGCTTCAGTC